>NZ_CAWQGX010000029.1:0-94609 GCF_963894685.1 Proteus sp. G3927
GGTAAATGCTGACGAGCTAAAAGATGGCGTACAGACCGAAGTGACTGTACCGGGAGGTAGTGCAGCAGGTGACACACTGACACTCACTATTACCAAACCAGATGGATCAACCGACACTGTTGAACACACACTGACTGCAGATGAAGTGACGGCAGGTAAAGCCGATGTGACAATCCCCGCAGATAAAGTGACAGCAGATGGTAACTATTCTGTTACCGCAGAAATTACTGATCCGGCGGGTAATACCAGTGGTCAGGGTAAACCTACGGACTTTATGGTTGATACGCAAATCCCAGGCGATACAGACGGTGATGGTGTGGTGGATACAACACCGGTAGTGACTATTCCAGAAGCTACGGACGGGGTAAATGCTGACGAGCTAAAAGATGGCGTACAGACCGAAGTGACTGTACCGGGAGGTAGTGCGGCAGGTGACACACTGACACTCACTATTACTAAACCAGACGGCTCAACCGACACCGTTGAACACACACTGACTGCAGATGAAGTGACGGCAGGTAAAGCCGATGTGACTATCCCTGCAGATAAAGCAACTCCGGATGGTAATTATTCTGTTAAAGCAGAAATTACAGATCCCGCAGGTAACACGAGTGGTGAAGGTAAAGCAACGGACTTCACTGTAGATACCGTTGCCCCATCTACCCCTGTATTAAATGCTGAGGATAATGGCTCTGTTTCTGTTGAACTGCCAGGGGATGCCAACAAAGGCGATACGGTAGAAATTACCTTTGAAGATGAAAAAGGGGATAAACAGACTGTAACAATGGAGAAAGGGGATAATGGTTGGACATCTAGTGATCCTAATTTGATCCCAGACAGTCAGGGCAATAACACCGCTATTCCATCTGATAATGTAAAAGATAACAGTGAAGTAACCGCAATAGCTAAAGATCCAAGCGGTAATGAAAGTGCTCCAGCAACAGCAACGTCCAAAACAGATGTGCTACCGACAGTGAGTATTAGTGTTGATACAACATCAGTAAATGACAATGGAGATAAGATTAGTGCTGATGCTTCTGTTTCGGGTGAAATAACAGAAGTTCCTGCAACAATAGAGGACAAGGATGATACTACCGGATTAGTATATACCGTTGCTCTAGATTATGTTGCAGCACAGGATGTGACCGTAACCATAACCTTAACAAATGATGCAGGTCATGCAAGTGCGCCGGATTATTCAACGCTTGCAGGCTCTCAGCATGATGGGAAAATCGCCCTACATGGGGACACTGGTAAAGTAACCTATGATGGAGCTTCAACTGTAACGGTTGTTATTCCTGCTGGATCTAAGAGTGTTTCATTTATAGTTGATCCAACAATGGAAGCTAACCAAAATGCATTTAATGCTGAAGGTATGGAGAAAGTTGTTGCAACCATTACGGGAACATCTAATAACGCTACCGCTGTAACTGATACAGTAAATAATGCAGGTGCTTCTGCTACGGGGGTTATTTATGATGGCAACCCTATTTCATTACGTAATCTGGACGGCGATTTTACACTGAAGTATTCATTATCCTCATCGGTGGCTGAAAATGGGGACTTTGGATATACCATCGGAGTTGATAGCGGTAAAAAAGATCCTAAGCTAACGACAGATTACAATGATACGATTTATGTTGGTTATTATCAGGATGGTAGCGAAACTTCATCATACAGCAATCTTGCTAACTCGCAGGATAATGGACCTGATGGCACAAAAACAGATGGTAATCAAAGTATTACAACTGTTGATTTAGGTGCTGGTGATGACCTGATGGTGATCCGCGGTAATATGTTAACCAATACACGAGTCTATGCTGGTGAAGGTAATGATACCTTTACTATGGACGGCATGAATACAGCGTTACGTTCTATGTATGCTGGTAGTTATCTCTTTATGGAATCTGGTAATGATACCGTTACGATTAAACGTACAGGGGTAACCAATGCTGGTCAAATCTATCTTGGCTCAGGTAGTGATACCTTTACTCAAGGTGATGCCAATGATCAAAATAATACCGAATTGTCCGGTTTATTAGATCTGGGTAGTGGTACTCAAGATAAGTCAAATATGCCAAATGAGTATCTTTCTGTTTATCAGGATGGCAGTAATTTAAGCTTAGGTAATGACAATAACATTGATGCGGTCACAGATGTTAATACTGTCACTATTTATGGTTCTGTCTCCGGTGAAATTTTAGGTGGATATGGTAGTGATAATATCACTATCACTAAAAATCTGACTGGTAATGTTTCTGTTGGTGATAATACAGACACTCTAACTGCTGGGTGGATTTATGGTGGTGCCACTGTTTCTATGGGGGATGGCAATGATACGGTTACTGTCACTGAAGGTGCGTATAACACAACTATTTCACTAGGGGCAGGAGATGATGTGTTTGATGCTACTGCTGGTGTTATGGGGGATTCTGTTAGCGCGACATTAGTGAATGGTGAAGATGGCAATGACACCATAAAATTAGGCACAATTGGTAAAAATCTGACAGTTGATGCGGGTGCTGGCGATGATACTGTGATTTTGACAAAAGATTATGATCCTTCACCTATAGGTAATCAGGGATATATTAATGGGGGAGAGGGAACTGATACTTTAGTCTTATCAGGTACGATTACGGTAAATATGGCCACTAAGACTGATGAAGGTATTGCTAATTTCGAAAAAGTCGATATGACGGTTAACAGTGAGTTGAAAGTGGACAATAGCTCTCAGACTATTAAGTTAACCGCATCTGATGTGTTGGGAATGAATGCAAATTCAACGATTTATATTTCCGGTGATGCTAATGATAAGGTGGATTTAGGTGCCGATGGTGCTGGAGGTTTAGGTACATTTACAGCTACTGCCACTACAACAAAAGCAACCGCATTAGATGGTACTGAACATACTTACACTCTTTATAGCAGTGCAAGTGGTGCTAATGTCTATATTGATAATAATATTATCGATAATGGAGGTGTTATTTAATTATCTGTTGTAATTAAATCTAAGGCTGCTCTTTCGGGCAGCCTTATTATCTAATCATAAAACTTTTATATTTAGATTATATTTTCTTATTAGAGGTAATATCTGTGTTTTCTATAAATAAACTCAAAATAATAACGTTTGTTATTTTAGGAGGTGTATTATTTAATTCACATGCAAACTCTTTAAAGTATATATTAAATAATTCATTAAATAATGCACCGGAGTTATTAGAAGCTAAAGCTGATATAGATATAGCCGTTGCAAAAGTTAATCAGACTAGAGCTCAACATTTTCCCGTAATAAGCGTAACTGGAAATAAATTATTAGGACAATATCATAGAGATAAAAGCGACTATGACAATAATAGTTTTATTCCAGGGTTACGAGGTGAATTAAATATCTATTCTTTCGGTGGAATAGAAAATGATGTTGAACGTAATGAAAAAGAACAACTCTATTATCAATTTAAATATAGCGAAACGAAAGAAAATGTCGCTTACACCATATCAGATCTCTATTTAAAAGCATTGTTAGCTAAAGAATCTATTGCGGTAAAGAAAAAAAGTTTAGATAGACATAATAAGATTATATCTGAATTAAATGTGATAGCCCGTAATGATGAAGGGCGTGTTTCTGAATATGTTCAGGCAGAAGCAAGAAAAATATTAGTAGAACAAGATATTAACTATTATGAAAAAGAATTAATGACAACGTTAAGTACGTTATCAAAATATACGGGTTTCCCCGTTGGTGAAAGCGATCTTGTCAATCCTTTTGATGGAATGACGGTCAGTGATATGTATAGCGAATTCACTGCGGAAAATAATAATCAAAATCCAGCTTATCTCGTGAGTCAGGCTGATATCGATGCTAAAAAAATGGGCGTTAAAGTAGAAAATAAAAAACAATTACCAAGAATTAATTTAACTGGAAATATAACTAAAGATGATCGTCAGATAGGCATTGATGTGACATGGGACATTATTAATTTTTCATCATTATATTCTATTGATGAAAAAGTAAGTCAATTAAACGCGGCACAACAGAGAATGGAGAGAGTGATTAGAGATATTGAAGAAGCAAGACGTTTATCAGTAATTAATATCCAAAAAAGTACTCAAAAATTGAAGATATTAGATGCACAAATTTTATCATCGACAAAAGTAGTCGATTTTTATCAATTGCAATTTAATGTTGCACGCCGTTCTTTGTTAGATGTTTTGAATGCAGAAAAAGAGTTATCTGATGTTGAATTATCTTATGCCACGACATTGAGTGATCTTAGGTACGGGATGCTTGATTATTTGTATGCACAAGGAAAACTTTCGCACTGGGCACTTAATTCACACACTCACTAATAAATTAAGGTAAATATTGTAGTTATGAAATTGATCATAGAAGGTCTTTCTCTTACAACCCAGTTATTAGGCACACATTTATCTGTGGCTACACTGACTGCACATACAATCCGTACTACAAAGATGGGAATTGATTTTTCATCACTGGTTGAATATCTGAAAAGTGAAGGATTTGAAAATACATTATCACAACGATTATTAGATGATATTCCCTCTCTAGCTATGCCAGTATTATTATTATTAAAAAATGAAGAGAGTGCTGTTTTAACCGAAGTTTCATTTGATGAAACTGGACAACGTAAATATAAAATTCAGCAAGTAGATGGTTTATCTATATGGTTAACACAATCTGAATTAAGTGAAAAATATTTAGGTTATTGCTGGTTCATTAAGCCACGTATTACAGAAGATGTTCGTTCAGAATTGCCTGAATATACGATGCCTAAAGCATGGTTTTTTAAAGTTATATGGCGCTTTAAAAAATATTACTATCAAATCATTCTCGCTACTTTTGTTATTAATTTTTTGGCACTTGTTAGTTCATTATATGTCATGAATGTTTATGACAGAGTAATACCTAATAAGTCATATCAAACACTCTGGGTTTTAAGTATCGGGGTAATTATTGCAATATTATTTGAATTTACAGCTAAAATGCTCCGAGGCCGGTTAACTGATATTGCTGGTAAGAAAGCTGATTTAATTATCAGTTCTGCTTTATTTAGAAAGGTCACAAATCTTAAGTTACAAGAAAAACCTATATCATCTGGCTCCTATGTTAATAATTTACGAGATTTTGAATCTGTCCGTGATTTTATGACGAGCGCGAGTTTATTAACATTAGTTGATATGCCTTTTTTAATTTTATTTGTATCTGTAATTGCGCTTGTTGGAGGCTATTTAGCTTTTGTGCCACTTACTATAATTCCATTGGTTATTATTGTCGGACTTTTAGCTCAGATCCCTTTATCCAAATATATTAATGAATCGATGAAGGAATCATCTCAAAGGCAAGGATTAGCTGTAGAAGCGATTGAAGGCATAGAAACATTAAAAACGAATAATGCCATGAATTGGGCGCAAAAGCGTTGGGATTATTACACAGCAAAAACAGCATCTTCATCAATGAAAGTTAAAAACATCAGTAATTTTGTTATTTATTTTGCAGTAATGATGCAACAGTTAAATACGATATTTTTAGTTATTATTGGTACTTATTTGATTCATAGCGATGATCCTGCAAGTAAAATTACAATGGGGGCGTTAATCGCAACGGTTATTTTATCTGGTAGAGCGTTATCACCATTAGGACAGATTGCGGGTTTAGCTGTGCGCTTTCAACAGGCTTGGGTCGCATTAAAAGGTGTTAATGGCATTGTTGAGCGACCATCAGAACGTGAATCAGCTAGGAAATATATTACGTTAAAACAAATAAATGGAAATATAAAATTCCAAAATGTTTCATTTGCTTATAACCAAGATAGTAGCAGTGTAGTGAAAAATTTATCATTTGAAATAAAGTCAGGTGAAAAAGTTGGAATACTTGGGCGTATTGGCAGTGGTAAATCAACGACTTTAAAATTAGCAGCTGGATTATATCCTGCAGAGCAAGGGAGTATCACACTAGATGATGTCGATATTCGCCAAATAGATCCTCATTATTTGCGTAATCAGGTTTTGTTATTAGAACAAGAGCCAAGGTTATTTTTAGGTAGTTTAAGAGAAAATCTTGATTTAGCCCGTATGGATGGCTTCTCTAGTGATCAAGATTTGATTGTGGCACTGAAGCGGTTTGGTTTGGATAAAGTTATTAAAAAGCATCCTAGGGGATTAGATATGTCCTTGGGAGAAAATGGGTTAGGTCTTTCTGGTGGACAAAAACAAATTGTTGCTTTGGCTAGAATGACGTTGAGAAATCCCAAAATTGTTTTACTTGATGAACCAACAACGGGGCTTGATCAATATTCAGAAATTCAGGCATTAAATGCCATTTCAGCATGGTGTCGCTCAAAGACATTATTGGTTGTTACTCATCGACCTCAGGTACTGAGTATTGTCAATCGAATAATTGTTGTTGATAACGGCAAAGTTGTGATGGATGGTCCCAGAGATGCGGTTTTACAGCAGTTAGCTAAAAATGAAACAGAAAAACAAATAACTGCTCACTCAAAAAACCAAAATAGATAAGTAAGATTGGGAATGTGAAATGAATGAACTAAATAAAAAACACCTGATGCCTTCAAGTCATACTAAAGAGGTTCTTTCTAATAAGGACTTAGCACTTCTAAATGACTTGCATGCAGCACTTCAGAATGAAAAACATCATAAAAGTTTTATGATGATCACAATATTGCTGATCTTTATGGTTATTTTCGTTATTTGGGCATGGAATAGTAATCTTGAAGAGGTAACTCGTGGTCAAGGCAGTATTATTCCTAGCAGTCGCGAGCAGATAATCCAAACATTGGATGCTGGCATATTAAAAAGTATGCAAGTTAAAGAAGGGGATATAGTTGAAAAAGGTCAAGTATTATTAACGCTAGATGATACTCGAACATCGGCTATCTTAAGAGAAAGTGAAGCAAAAGTTGCTAATCTAGAAGCAATACGAGCACGACTTAAAGCGGAGGCTTATTCTACTGAGCTTAGCTTTCCAGAAGGTTTATCAACAGAATTAGTAACTCGTGAAACAACAGTATACAAGATACGTAAAGACGCATTGAAATCAGGAATAGACAATTTACAACAAAGTAAAGCATTGTTAGACCGAGAAATTTCTATCACTAAGCCAATAGTTGCACAAGGTGCAATGTCTGCTGTGGAATTATTAAGAATGGAGAGGCAATCAGCCGATATTCAATTACAAATAGATGAAAAGAAAAATAAATATTTAACTGAAGCTGGGGCTGAATTAGTTAAAACAGAAGCGGAATTAGCTCAAGCAAGGGAAAATATGGCTGGGCGAGCTGATCCTGTTGAACGTGCTTTAATACGTGCACCATTAAGAGGTATTGTGAAAAATATCCGTATTAATACAGTTGGTGGAGTAATTTCAGCAGGGCAGGATATAATGGAAATTGTTCCTTTAGAAGATCAGTTATTAGTTGAAGCTTATATTAGTCCTCGAGATGTGGCCTATGTACGTGCTGGTATGCCTGCATTAGTAAAATTGACTGCTTATGATTATGCGATTTATGGTGGGTTAGAAGGCGTCGTGACTTTGGTAAGCCCAGATACATTGCATGATCAAAAAAGACCTAGTGATTTAAAACTTAATCAAGATGAAGCTTTTTATCGCGTATTGGTCACAACTCAAAGTAGTCATCTTACGGATAAAAATGGAAAAGAGCTTCCTGTTATTCCGGGTATGATCGCCAGTGTTGATATTAAAACAGGTGAGAAAACGGTTTTCCAATATTTGATCAAACCTATAACAAGAATGAAGCAGGCATTACAAGAGCGGTAATAATTTTGAGGTCATAACTATCATAGAAGCAGTTATGACCTGTTATCAAGCTATTACCTATATACTATTTATTAAATAAGAAGATTTTTACATGGATGTTTAAAGTTGAGTTTTAGTATATATTTTCTCTCACGAAACAGTTTTTAATTCAATATATTATTTAGATGATGATATATTTATCATTTGAATATATTAATCTAATTTTCTGTTATAAATAATAGTTAACTATTAGTTAATTATAAACTCAGTATATTAAGTATAGAGATATTAAATTATTCTATTTTTAGTAATTTCTAGTTCATGTTGAGGAATACCAAACACCTGCGCCATAAAAATAGAGATAAATATATCTAGTGGCTGATTAGAGCAGGTTAGTTTTGCTTGCATTATTGCTCCTTGCCAACCCATCCAGAAAAAAATAGCCATTTGTCTACAATCAATGTTTTTAGATATAAACTTATATTTTTGTGCTTCTAGAAGATAATTTTCTACCTTTTTCTGCCATCCAGAAATCACATTATTCAGTATTTTATAATAGCTAATGGGTAAATTAACAATGTCTTGTATGAGATTACCTACTAAGCATCCTCGTTGCCAATGATACTTTTCCATTTCTGATTTTATCATGTGACAAAATGCTAATAGTCTTTTGGGGAAAGGTAATGCAGTATAAGACAAATAGTTATCTAGTTGCTTAGAAATAAAGTTGTCATAATGTTGGATGACGACTAAACCAAATTTTTCTTTACTACCAAAGTAATAATAAAATGATCCTTTCGGGATACCAACTTTTTCTAATATCTTACAAATGTCTGAACTGATATAGCCTTTTTCAGAAAACATTTCTATACCACTTTGAATAACTATATTTTTTACATCTGTATTAGGACTATGATTTTTGGGGGGACGTCCTCGTTTCGGTTTGGTGATTTCTGATATCATCATTTTGCTATCTCCACGACAGGGGAGCATACAGGTAGCTTATTAAGTACCTGTCAATGCTGATTATTTTGTTGTGAGAAAAGTTCCTCCCGCTGGAATTTTATGCGGGAGGAATATAACGAATAGCGTGTGTTATTTTGTCATTAGGTCTTGGTTTTGTTTCATTTCAAATCGTGGGGAGACAAAACCATATAGTGTCCATCCCAAGAATGTGGCTAATGCCCCCCACATTACAGCGTCTTCACCAGATGAATACAGAGCATAGAAACTATAAATCGCCCCAATGAATGCGATGATATTACTGGTTCTCGCTTTATGAGGTTCCACTTTGGCGACTTTTTGTAAAATAATCATTGCCGCCATAGAAAGGATGTAAGGAATAATATTAGTCACAACTGCTAGATTGACGAGTACATTAAACTGTTTATTTAATGATGGGCTGATGGTCATCAGTGACAGTGCAGATTGAATAACAACAATAACTAACATTCCTTTTACCGGGGCATCTGCTTTGCTAACTGCAGAAAATATTTTTGGAAAATAACCAGAATCTGATGACGCCTTAAATACTTGTGCGATGGTGAACTGCCAGCCAAGTAAAGATCCACAACAAGACATAATCATTAGCGCCATAATGATTTTCCCAACACCTGGGGTAAACATTTGGGAGAAGGCTAAGCCAAATGGCGCGGTAGAGTTTGCCAGATCCATATTTGGCACAATACCTGCGATAACATTTGTTGATACGATATAAATAACGGCTGCACCTAATGTGCCACCTAATACAGCAATAGGAACATTCTTTTCAGGATTTTCAACTGCTTCACTATTGGCACAAGCTGATTCCATACCTAAAAATGCCCATAAGGTCATGGCAATAGAAGAGCCTACGGCTTCAAAGAATGGAAAATTATGTGGATTCCAAGAGTTAATGTATTGTGCAGGATTGAACCACCACCAGCCAATAATTGAAATACCCACAACAGGGATGATCACCCCCCAGACAGTGATGCTGCTTATTTGTCCGGTGATCCGCGCACCACCAAAATTTGCTATTGTGCAGATCCACAATACAACAATCGTTGCAATACAAATACCTAACGGAGTCATTGTCGCATCCATCAGTTCGGCACCATAACCCACAGCAGAAATTGCGATAGCGACATTGGCAATTAACAGGGAAATACCATAGGTATAATTGGCCATAAAATTCCCCGATTTGCCAAAGGCATACTCGGCATACCCTCCCATTCCTCCGCTACGACGGCTAAACATACCGCATTTAGCAAATGCATAGGCCAGAGCCATAGAGCCGACTGCAGTGACAATCCAAGATAAAATAGAAATGGTTCCTACTTCGGCTAGCTTGGTCGGTAGCATAATAATACCGGAACCCATCATATTCACCGCAGTTAATATAGTGAGTTGCAATACACTCATTTTATTTTTTGAAGTACTCATCGTTTTACTCTCCGGTTGACGGAGCATGCTTATTCACACTCCGTCACGCATAAATTAATTAACTCAGTGCTTAATTACATAGCCATATGCCCGCAGACGACCGTCCTCATCATTGCGGATATATACACCTTGTAATTCCGGTGAGAATCCCGGGAATAGATTAATTCCTTCTTCTAGCGCTAGAAAATATTGCTGTACAGAGCCACCCCAAATTTCCCCTGGCACTACACACAGTACTCCTGGTGGATAAGGTAGAGCACCTTCGGCGGCGATACGGCCTTCAATTTTTTCCACGGCAACTAACTCCACCTCGCCACGCACAAAAGCGATATTGGCTTCTTGAGGTAACATACTGACTTGTGGGAAATGTGATTTACGGAACATCTCTTTTTGCAGTTGTTTTACATTAAATTTCACATACATATCATGCATTTCTTGGCACAATTGACGGATGGTGTATCCTTGATAACGTGTTTGGTTGGCATGATATACTGATGGAAGTACCTCTTTCAGTGGGGCATCTTGTTCCAGTAATTGTTCAAAGCGAGCAATTTGTGCGACCAGATGCTGCATTTTCGCCATGCTTTCTGCAGGCGTTAGCAGGAATAATATGGAGTTAAGATCGCATTTTTCAGGAATAATGTTATTTTCACGTAGATAGTTCGCCAAAATGGTGGCAGGAACACCAAATGATTCATATTTTCCTGTTTTGGCATTAATACCTGGGGTGGTTAGTAGTAATTTACATGGATCAACAAAGTATTGATTTTCTTCATATCCCTCAAATGAGTGCCAGCGCTCTCCCGGAACAAAATTAAAGAATCGGAGATCATTGGCAATTTCATCAGTATCAAAATCTTCCCATGCACGGCCATCGATAGTTTCTGGAATAAACGGGCGAATATGTTTACAGGATTGCAGGAGTAATTTACGGGTTTCAATCCCTGTTTTTACGCAATTCATCCATAAACGTTTACCTGACTCACCTTCATGCATTTTGGCATTCACATCCAAAGCTGCAAATAATGGGTAGAATGGACTAGTTGAGGCATGCATCATAAAGGCGTTATTGAGACGTTTATGATTTACATAGCGTTTTTGACCTTTAATATGGCGATCTTTTTTGTGGATCTGTGAGGTTTGAGAGAATCCCGCTTGTTGTTTATGTACAGATTGTGTAACTAAGATACCCGGATCGTTTTCATTCAGTTCAAGTAGAAGTGGAGAACAATCTTTCATCATTGGAATAAACTGTTCATAGCCCACCCACGCGGAGTCAAATAAAATGTAGTCACATAAATGTCCGATTTTATCGACTACCTGACGTGCGTTATATATTGTTCCGTCATAGGTACCTAATTGGATAACGGCTAGGCGGAAAGGGCGCTTTTCATTTGCACGTGTAGGGGCGACTTCTTTGATGAGTTCACGAAGATATTTTTCTTCAAAACAGTGAGCATCAATCCCACCGATAAACCCAAATGGGTTACGTGCAGCTTCAAGATAAACAGGCGTTGCTCCTGCTTGAATTAATGCTCCGTGATGGTTTGATTTGTGATTATTACGATCAAATAATACTAGGTCATCTGGTGCCAATAAGGCATTAAGAACGACTTTATTGGAGGAAGATGTACCATTAAGAACGAAATAAGTTTTATCGGCATTAAAGACTTTTGCTGCATGTTGTTGTGCGGCACATGGGGCACCTTCGTGGATCAGCAGATCACCCATAGAAACATCGGCATTACATAAATCAGAGCGGAATAAGTTTTCACCAAAATACTCGACAAATTGGTTACCTAGAGGATGACGGCGGAAAAATTCACCTCCTTGATGCCCAGGACAATCAAAAGCTGAATTTCCTTGTTCAACGTATTTTTTTAAGCTGCCGAAAAAAGGAGGTAATAGACTCTCTTCATATTTTAACGCTGCAGTTTCTAGTTGTTTATTATATAACTCACTATTTTTTTTATTTAAATCAATTACACCAGTTAATCGATTAATAATATTAGCAGGGATAACTTCATCTTTATTAATAATGGCAAAAATAGGCTGTTCAAAGCTATTTTGTTCAATTAAATTAAGCTTTCCATTCTGAATGTCATCAAGTGAAATAATAATCACGGCAACATCAGAAAAATCAGTATGTAGAATATCGACACATTCACGGTGGGTTGAAATATAGTCAGACATATCGTAGCTGACCGCTATTTTATAACTTTTCATTTTTAATACCTTTTTTTGGTAAAAAATTCCCGCTGAAATATTAAGTAAAAATATTTCAGTTTTTTTATTTTTATAAATGCGAGTTTTTTCCCTCGATAGAGTGTCGAGTTATAAAAATCACGTTTATATTTATGTCATCACGTATAAAAATAATGTATAGAATGATGGTTTTTATAATTTTAGTAATATGTTTTTAGCAAAATTACCAATAATAAGAACTAATTAACTGCACATTACTATGCATAAAAACCAGGAATATGAATGATCAATAAGAATCCATTATAGTCACATAAAATGTGATTTATAATGGTAAAGAGGTTGACTATCCATACGCTGGTAATATGCAAACCACGTGATGGATGCCAATAGAGAGATTATCTTTGAGCGTTGAAAAGATTAAAATCAAAACATGAACGATGTGAAAACATCATTATATGTGTAATACGTCTTATATGTGGCCAAAATCGATTATTATTTTCCATTTTCGCATCCGTTAATTATTAAGACCTATATAACAACTATAAATTAATATAATTAAACACCCGAATTATACTGTGATATAGATCAAAATATATCATTTTAAGAATAGTTTTGTCTTTAATTAATATGTTGCTTGTTAATTATTTGTTGTTTTGTTTTTAATAAGAGAACTTATAATTAATATAGTCGCTAAGTCTATATTATAAATAGCAATATAATAAATATAAAATATTTTCATTATGAATGTATAGGGTTGGTTGTTTGTATAAATATAATAAATATTTTTTATTTTGATTATAAATATAGTGTATGTTCCCTTTATCAAATTATCAGGTGCGTCGTAAAACCCATCTTTCAGGGGCGCGATATAAGGTGTGGTTTTCCGGCTAACTCAGTTTCTTTTGTCATAGACCAAAGTACAATGATATCCATATAACAACTTTAAGCCTTCAAATTCCAATTAATATCAAATGTTCAGTAGGAGGGTAATATGCGGTGCTTCGCAGGAGCTTGTCACTTTATTTTCAATTGTGCGTTAGCGCTTTAGAATGAGGTTCTGATATTGAGACTCGAGAAGACAAGAAGTACAGTTAGTACTGCTTGTAGTCATAGTGGAAAAGAAGTGACCTTTGTTACTCCAAAAGGAAAAAACATCAGATCATCGCAGAATGAAGTTTTTAATACTTTATTGAATATAGAAAGAGAGAGTTTAGGCCCTCTTCTGTATATTTATGGCGTAACTAGTCTATTTTTTATTACAAAATTAGTTTCTGATTACTTACTCTTTTAATAGGGCTAGCTATTTTGTAATAGTAGAGAGTATTAAGAAGTATTTATAAAGGGCGTGATAAGTAGCAGTAACGAAATTTGAAAGGAAGAATGCTTTGTTAATTTTTCACATAAGATTAAAAAGTAAAAGGAGAACCTAAGTTCTCCTTTTGATATTTCTCTACGACAACAATATGTGTTGAAGGATTAGCCGCTGCCTAATCGACTGATACTTGCTCTTTACAAGCTGACCTCAGTCAGGTGCTTACGCGGGTCTCATCTGGATTTTAAGAGCGGGGAGACTCAAGCACACTCTATCGTGTTTTTATACCTGTTTATTTTGATATTATCAAGCCTTTTTGTTTTGTTTTTTTATTGAACTGAATAGGCAGATAGCATGTATAATGGCATTTGGATACTGTTGTGCAATGATATCCCTAGCTGTAGTTAATGTTGTTCCTGTAGCCATAAGATCATCGACAAGTAATATTCTGATTTTTTCAGTATTGGATGATGCTTGTGTGTTTAAAACAAATGGTGGAAATATATTCCTAAATTCAGTAGGGATACTTTTTAGTGAAAACCCTCCTTTAAGTCCAACTTCTTTTGCTTGTAATTTAATTTTGAAACTAAGACTTTTAGCCTCTTCAATATTAATATCTGCTTTATCGAGAAGTTGAAAAGCATTATCGACTGTTATTTTTCTTAAAATATCAGTTAAATATGTGGCATTAAATTTTTTTGCTAAACGTTTTGCGATAATAGGGCTAATATTATGGGCTGAAGGCATTGATATTATTAGTTGATACCCTTTAGGTTCTAATTCCATAAGTTTATTGCAAATAATTTTGAAGCTATCATTGAGTTTTTTTATGCTAGAAATATTTGTATATAAATCATCCTTTTTTTTCAAAGCATAAATTAAAGGACAATTATCCCCCAGTTGACGTTGTTTTCTATTACGTCTTCTTTTACCTGAAAGGAATTGTCTTTTAAAAATAGCATAAATTTTTAAGCCATCTGTATAATCAATAGTTGGATTCCCTTCAGACCGAGTTATTAGCCAGTCGGGGCAATTATGATCAACAATAACACATTGCTCTTGAATTATTAATCCCATAAATACATATGCTAGTCCGAGAAGAGAAGGAAAGTATAACAGAGAGAAAATAGCAGAGCTATATTAAAATAAGGCAATGTATTATTTAGAATATATTATTACATTAATAATTTAATTTATTAAGTTAAATAAAAATAGATTTATATATTTTTAAATATAATAATTGTTAATCGAAGTCCAGACTTTCATAACACACTATGAATTACTAATATATTGACAATATAATCTAGAGGTTATAATGACTTATGTGGGAAATACTAACGAGAGATTTGTTTGATTCTTGGTTTGAAGAACAAGATGAAGAGATACAAATTGAAGTATTGGCGGTGTTAATGATTTTTGCGTGAGGATGGCCCTAATCTTGGTCGCCCTCAAGTTGATACACTAAAAGGTTCAAAATATCCGAATATGAAGGAACTGAGAATTCAGGTTGGTGGTCATCCGATTAGAGCGTGTTTTGCATTTGATCTCATTCGCCGTGGTATTGTGCTATGTGCTGGTGATAAAAAAGGAAAGATGAAACTCGTTTCTATAAGAAATTAATCAAAATAGCCGATGCTGAATATACTGCACCTCTATTAGAGCAGGAGAAATAACATGTCCACTTTAGGTAAACTAATTAAAAAACAATTAGCCGAAGCACTGGCAAAAATTGAAACCCGAGCAGAAGAAATTCGCCGTGAAATCACACTCGCTAAAATTCGTGAGGAATTAAACCTTTCGCAAACAGAGTTGGCTCAATCGCTTGGTATTTCTCAACCCTCTATAGCTAAGCTTGAGAATGTTGATAACGATCCAAAGCTATCAACGTTAAAGCGCTATATAAAAGCTTTAGGTGGCGAACTTTCTATAGATGTGACGTTACCGAATAGTAAGCGCATAGGGCTGCATCTTTAATGACATATTTAATTGATATAAGGTATGAAAGTGTTGATAACTTGCGAGATATACTTGAAGCGGAATTGATGTGATAAGAATAACAGGAGGAGTATCTAGATTTGACAGTGATTAGGAAAGAAAGTAAAAGTGACAAATAAAAAAAAACAGCCTTGGTATGAGCAAGACTGTTTAGTTTAAGAGTTTTAACATAAAGTGACTGTGCCAAATTATATTATTTTTCAACTCTTGTTTGCCCTCTCAGTGATTTAACTCACTGACGAACAAAAGAAATATGGTGCCCGGACTCGGAATCGAACCAAGGACACGGGGATTTTCAATCCCCTGCTCTACCGACTGAGCTATCCGGGCAACGGGGCGTATTAAACCCGATCTCACCGTCTTCGTCAACGTTATTTATCACAAAACTGTTCAATCGCTGTTTTTTTAATCTCATTGATTAATAAAAGACTCTTTTTTTCACAAAATGAGTAAAAAGAGTACTGAAGTGATTTTTGTTGTCGCAGAGCAATAAAGAAAAAATGTAGCGAAGTGAACAAAAGTAGGGCACTGATAACAAAAAAAGCTTACCCAAATTGATTGGGTAAGCTTTATTTTTAAACATAATAATGGTTAACGATAGTTACGTTGTGCGGTGCTTACCTTTTCAAGATAACGCCGTGATTGGTCGGCCGGATGTTTATTGCGCAATGTCGTATAAACTTCCGTTGGCGCTAAGTTATTAATCATCGCGGCTGCTTTTTTCTTATCACTGTGGAAGATGCGTAAGACACTACCCGCACCACCATTATAAGCCTGTATCACCGCATAGCGACGAGAAACGGGATCTTTAATGTCACCTAAGTAGCTATTTTGTAATATCGAGATATACGCTGTACCAACATCGATATTATTTGCCGGATCAAATAAGTAACTGCGACTTGGCTGCCCTGATTTACCTTGCATACGAAATACATCTCGTCCGGCTGTTGCTGGCATAATTTGCATTAAACCTAGTGCATCTGAGCTACTTACCGCATAGGGGTTGAAGCTGGATTCAATTTGCATAATGGCAAGGATCAGTGAAGGTTCAACACCATACTTGGCCGCGGCTTGTTGTACATAAGGTAAATATTTATGTGCACGTTTATCTAAGTGGTTAGGTACTAAGTTAATAGTGACATACCAAATAGTGTTCAGCCCTGATTGACGTTTTTGTAATTTATTGGCAATTAGATAATCTGCAAATTTATTTGCTCGCCACTCCCAGCGTATAGGCTGCCCTGTATTATCAAGTACTTGTCCTAATAAAAAAGGCTCTGTACTGTGGGGAATATTATTTACATCAGAGTAGAGGTCGATAGAGCCGGGATCTTCTCCCATAAGCAATGTCGTGATAATCGCTTTATGTAATTGGAATTGAGGCGCGTCACCCCCTAGGGTTTCAATAGTGATAGTACCCGCTTCAAAATTAATATGGCTACGAGTTCTATAAGCGTCCGTATATTTTACGTAGTCTTTAGGGCCTGCGATTAATACTTCCTGCATTCCCCAAATCATCTCGATATTATTGGCAAATTGTCCCATTAATATATCGAATGCATTGGTGTCTTTGCTGTAATCAGGCTCAAAAGTTTTAGTGGGTTTACTACTACATGAGATGAGTAGAGGGGCGATAATCAGCAAGAGAAGGATTTTTTTCATGGTCTATTGCATCGCTCTGGTGAATAAAACTCCAGAGCCGTAATGGCTCTGGAAAATGGATATTATTTTTCAGGTGGTGTGTAGCCGTCAATATGAACATCGTGGCCTTCAAATAAAAATCTTACCATCTCTTGTTCTAATAATTTGCGATCGTCAGGATTCATTGTGTTGAGTTTTTTCTCATTGATAAGCATGGTTTGCTTTGCCATCCATTGACCCCAAGCTTCTTTAGAAATCTCATTGAAAATGCGTTTTCCAAGCTCTCCTGGATATAACTGAAAATCAAGTCCATCCGCTTCTTTATTTAGGAAAGTACAAAAAATAGTTCTACTCATAATAAATCCTCAAATATCGCCGGTATTAGCTTAGGCTAATTGTCTTAGTAAATTCTCTACAGGTGCCGCAAGCCCTACGCTTGCCGGGGTTTGTAAGTTATACCAAAGTCCTTGTTGCGCCTCCATCAGAGAGGTAAACGTGGAGAGTTTTACGCAAATTGGTACTATATCTAAATGAAAATGGCTAAAAGTATGTCTAAATGAAATTAATTGCTCAGTTTTGTTATTTTCAAGAGCATGTTCAGCTAGCCACTGTTCTAAAAGCATTTTTGTTTCAAACTGAGGAAAGGCGAACAGTCCTCCCCATATTCCTGCTGGTGGTCTTTTATCTAACCAGACCAGATTATCATATTGTAAAATAAGAAAATAAGTTGTTTTTTCCGGAATAGCCTTTTTAGGTTTTTTCCCCGGATAATCCGCCCAACTATGGTGAGCATAAGCAATACAACCTGTATTTAAAGGGCAAAGTTCGCATTTTGGTTTTGTTCGCGTACAAACCATTGCCCCTAAATCCATCATTGCTTGATTAAAATATTCAACCCCTTTGGTTGGGGTGACTTGTTCACTGATTTCCCATAATTTATTTTCAACTTCTTTTTTACCCGGCCAACCTTCTACAGCATAACAACGCGCTAAAACACGTTTTACATTGCCATCAAGAATAGGGTAAGGCTTTTTTAGTGATAGCGATAAAATAGCCCCTGCTGTAGAGCGTCCCACACCCGGTAAAGCACAAACGTCCTCAAAGGTATCAGGAAACTGTCCTTGATGCTTATCTACAATGTGTTGTGCCGCCTTATGTAAGTTTCTGGCGCGGGCGTAATAACCTAAACCCGTCCATAAATGTAGCACCTCATCAAGTGGCGCTTTCGCTAATGCGCTAACATTCGGAAAACGCGCAATAAAACGCTCAAAATAAGGGATCACCGTGGCAACTTGAGTTTGTTGTAACATCACCTCAGATAACCAAACGTGATAAGGCGTTTTTTCTTGTTGCCAAGGTAATGTTTTGCGCCCGTATTTGTGATACCAGTCGAGTACGACTTGCGAGAACTGCTGTGCTTCCATCATATTTTATTTTTAACTCAGATCTGTATAAGGGTAAGATTGCACCACAGAGAGCATAAACTGTAAACACCCTTAATATTTATCTTATAGAGTGATGCTTATATAGGTGACTCTTGCTAAAATTGGCTATCTTTGGATAATGTCGCTTAAATGTATACTATAACGACATTATAACGTTATTAAGTTAATAATTGGCCTAACGACTGACAGTATTAGACATGATCAAGAATGTAATTTCTCCGGAATTCAATGAAGAAGGGCGTGCTTTACGACGCGTTCGTAGTTTTGTTCGCCGACAAGGCCGTTTAACTCCTCGTCAGGAACAAGCATTAGAAAAGCAATGGCCTATCTTTGGCATTGAATATCAACCGGAACCTATCGACTTCAGTCAGGTTTTTGGACGTAACGCCCCTGTTGTTTTAGAAATTGGTTTTGGAATGGGCGCTTCGTTGGTGACTATGGCAAAAAATTCGCCAGAAAATAATTACTTTGGTATTGAGGTACATGCCCCCGGTGTAGGTGCTTGCCTTGCCAGTGCACAAGAAGAGAATATCTCAAATCTGCGAGTTATGTGTCATGATGCGATAGAAGTACTCAATCACATGATCCCAGATAATAGTTTACAGATGGTTCAGTTGTTTTTTCCTGATCCATGGCACAAAGCGCGTCATAATAAACGTCGTATTGTGCAAGTACCATTTGCAGAGTTAATTTTAACTAAATTAGCGCCAAACGGTGTTTTCCATATGGCAACAGATTGGGAACCCTATGCAGAACATATGCTTGAAGTTATGACAAGTGTTGATGGATATCAGAACTTATCAGAAACTCAGGATTATGTACCACGACCAGAAACACGCCCCGTGACTAAGTTTGAACAACGCGGTCATCGTTTAGGGCATGGAGTATGGGATCTTATGTTTAAGAGGGTAAAATAATGGCTAAACAACGTAGTCGCCGTTTACGCAAAAAAATGCGTATCGATGAATTTCAGGAATTAGGTTTTTCAGTTAAATGGACGTTCCCAGAAAATACCCCTATTGAGGAGGTCGACAGCTTTGTTGATGACTTTATCCTTAATGTGATAGAGCCAAATGGGCTGGCATTTGATGCGAGTGGTTATCTGAGTTGGGAAGGCCTGATCTGTCTACAAAAAATTGGCAAATGTACCGAAGAGCATCGTCAATTAGTAGAAAACTACTTAAAAGAAAAAAATATGCAAGATGTACAGACCTCTGAACTATTTGACGTTTGGTGGGACTAATAAAAAGTTATACATTTTTAGCAAATAATCACAAGGGCATCCAACAGGATGCCCTTGTCTGTCTAGGGAATCAGCTGTGACTACAACGTTATCTAACGCATTATTGTCAGATATATTGCAACAAATTCGTCCTTTAATTGGGCAAGGAAAAGTAGCAGATTATATTCCTGCTCTCGCTCAAGTACCTGCTAATCAACTGGCTATGGCCGTGTATACAGTTGATGGTGAGCTTTATCAAGCGGGTATGGCCGATAAACGTTTCTCTATTCAGTCTATATCAAAAGTACTTAGCTTAACCCTTGCGTTAACACGTTATGATGAAAGCGAGATTTGGCAACGAGTAGGCAAAGAGCCTTCAGGATTACCTTTTAATTCGTTAATTCAGTTAGAAATGGAAAAAGGGCTACCACGTAATCCTTTTATCAATGCTGGAGCGATAGTGATTACGGATATGTTGCAATCGCGATTAAGTGCGCCAAAACAGAGAATGTTAGAAGTTATTCGTGCACTGACGAATACAGCTGATATTTGCTATAACACCGTTGTGGCAAAATCAGAGATGGAACATTTAAGTCGCAATGCTGCCATTGCCTATCTGATGAAATCGTTTGATAATTTTGATAATGATGTTATCACCGTATTAGAAACCTATTTTCACTATTGCTCGATTGAAATGAGTTGTGTAGAGCTTGTTCGTTGTTTTAGCTACTTAGCGAATCAAGGAATATGTGTTGGAAGTAAAAATCAGATTATTACGCCAAGACAAGCCCGACAAATAAATGCGTTAATGTTAACTTGTGGTATGTATGATGGTGCGGGAGAGTTTGCTTTCCGTATCGGTATTCCCGGTAAGTCTGGGGTGGGAGGCGGTATTATTGCTGTGGTTCCTGATGCCTTTACCGTAGCAGTATGGTCACCAGAATTGGATAAATCTGGTAACTCATTGGCGGGGTGTGCTGCCCTTGAATTATTAGCAAACAAAGTAGGGCGCTCAATATTTTAAGTGGCTGTAGACGCCAATAATGCGAATGTTAGGTAAAAAAGTAGTTCAATACGCTTCTAGGAGAGCGATTATGGGATTTAAAAAGTTGGTCGTTGCATTGGTTTTTGTCGCAAGTTCAGCCACTGCTGCACCCAGTTTTGACTGTGCTGTCACGCCAAAAGATGATTTACGTATTACACCTGAATTTGTTGAAGTGACCGGCTCTAATGGTTTACTTGTTATTTATCCCGATGGCACGTTACTGCGCGATGAAAAGAGCGTCACACTAACCCCTGAGCAACAAGCTATTGCGAAAAAATATCAAGCGACAGTTAGGCAAGATATTCCTTGGTTAAGAAAAGAGACGGGAATTAAATTACAAGAGTCAAGAAAAGTACTGGATAAAGTTGTTATTGAAGCCTTTGGGCAAGATAGCCGTATTTTAAAGCGCTTAAGTGACTTAGAAAAAAATCTTAATCAACAAATGGATACTGTTATTTCGCTCAAGCCTGATAATGTCACATTCCATGCTCAAGCGATTAAACAGGTCGAAACCAAAGGGCGAGAAATAATTGAGAGTAGCCTTGGGGGGATGTTGCAAGATAGCATTAATGAATTAGGACAAAAACAATTACTAGCTGCTGCGAGTGGTGATAGGAAAAAAGCCTTAAGTGGATTATTAGGTAATCTTGATGGTTTTCAGCAAATCATCGAAAAAGAGTGGAAGCAACAAGAAGCTTCATTTAATCAATTTGGGCAGCAGGCGTGTAATAAAATCACCCAAATGGAAAACCAACGTGTCGAATTGATAAATTCACTAAACAAATAGCCTTATCCTTACAGTAAATAAGAGTTATAGATTGTTGATTCACAATAGTTGAAAATAACAATGAAAATCATTCTTATTCAATTGACATGTAAAGTAAGCTGTTTAGAATGCCCTGCTTAAGTATTCCACTTAAACAGGGCTAAATTCATGAAAAAGATCCTTGCGTTAGTTACTGCCTCTCTTCTGTCAGTTAGTAGTTTTTCTGCATTAAGTAATACCTCAGTTACATACCAGCCTAATCAAATTGTTGAACAGCAAAATGATAAAGTTGTTATCAAGCACCTATTAGGTGAAACCGCAGTATCTAAAAATCCGTCTAAGGTTGTACTATTTGATTTTGGTCTATATGACTCTTTAGTTGCATTAGGTTTAGCGGATAAAGTGGTTGGTTTACCATTAGGAAATGCACCTGAATATATTAAAGGGCGTATTGCGAATGATGTAGCTAATGTTGGGGGAATGAAAGCCCCTGATTTTGAGAAACTCGCTGAGCTTAAACCTGATTTAATTATTATTACCGGTCGTCAAGGTGCTTCTTATGAGAAACTCACAAACATTGCCCCCACTATTAATTTAGGCGCAAATAGTGCGAATTATCTTGATTCAGTGGAAGCGAATATTCAATTAATAGGTGAATTATTTGATAAGCAACAAGCTACTCAAGCACAATTAGCAACATTGAATACCGTAATTGAACAGGCTCAGAAAAAAGCGGCAGGATCAGATAAAAAAGTGTTGGTCTTACTGCACAATGCAGGCAATTTAATGCCCAATAACCAAAGCGTGATTTACGATGTGGTTAAAGCGAAGAAAGCAGAATTACCACCTGTTGCTGAAGAAGAGAAAGGCAAACGTCGCGTGGTTACTTCTGAAATGATCGCCAAAGTAAATCCGGATGTTATTTTTATTATCGATCGCAGTGAAGCCATTGGTGCCGGTAAATTAGAGAAAGCCACTTTTGAAAATGATGAAGTGAAAACAACTTCTGCTTATAAAAATGGTGGTATTGTTTATCTGCAATCTGATCTTTGGTATCTCTCTGGTGGTGGATTAGAAAGTCTTACTCAGCAAATTGAAGCGGTGCAAAGTGCACTTTAAAATCAGTGATAGTGGTTATAAGCGCCGATAAATAAATTATGCCCATAGTGTAAATGAACAGTATGGGCATTTGCTTATTAACGAAATAAGTGAATTTTCGTATTAAAGAAAGAGTTCAAGTAATGAATTAAGAAACAGTTTACCGTGGGGCGTTATCTGCCAATGGGTTTCTGTTTCACTGATATAACCTAATGCGAGTGCTTCATCGATTTGCCTACGGATAGTCTCTTGTGCAAGCCCCGTGTAGTCGCTAAAATCTTGCCGAGGAAAAGCTTCTAATAACCGAAAACGGTTCATAAAAAATTCAAATGGACGGTCATCATTATCAACCCAATTTTGCTGGTGAAGATAACGTCCTGCCATAAAACCTTTAGGATGTTTGGTTTTTACCGTTCTCATAATTCGGCCATCGGCAAAACTTATTTTTCCATGAGCACCACAGCCAATACCTAAATAATCCCCAAAACGCCAATAGTTTAGGTTATGTTGACATTGAAAACCTGGCTTACAATAAGCCGATGTTTCATATTGTTGATATCCTGCTGCGGTAAGTAATTTGTCACCTTCAGAAAAAATATCCCATAACATATCATCATCAGGTAATTTAGGCGGACGGGAGCCAAATTGTGTATTGGGTTCAATAGTTAATTGATACCAAGAAAGATGTGGGGGAGATAAAGCGATTGCTTGTTGTAGATCTGAAAGTGCTTGAGATAATGATTGGTCAGGTAAGCCATGCATTAAATCAAGATTAAAGCTACGTAAGCCTAACTCTTTTGCTAGTCTCGCGGCATTTTTAGCTTCATCGGCATCATGAATGCGCCCTAAGCGGATCAGTTTATCATTACCAAAACTTTGTACACCAATGGATATACGGTTAATTCCCGCACGTTGAAAACCGGCAAATCGTTCAGCTTCAACCGTACCAGGATTGGCTTCCATCGTAATTTCAGCATCAGGAGCAACGGCTATGCGCTCTTTTACGCCATACAGTAAATCAGCCATTGATTCAGCACTTAATAGGCTTGGCGTGCCACCACCAATAAAGATAGTTTGCACTTCACGAGAGCCAACATGAGTAAGATCAGCATCTAAATCATTGAGCAGATGTTGCACATATTCCTGATGTGGAACTTCGCCTTTTAAGGTGTGAGAATTAAAATCACAATAAGGGCATTTTTGTACACACCAAGGAATATGAATATACAAACTTAATGGTGGTAACTTAAGCATTCTTAAGTGCATCCAACATTAGTTTTAGTGCTTTACCACGGTGAGAGTATTGATTTTTTTGCTCTCTGGTTAACTGTGCCGCAGTGCAATTTAGCTCAGGGATAAAGAAAATAGGATCATAACCAAATCCACCATCACCTTGCATTTCTTGAGTTAACACACCTTGCCAAATACCATGGAAAATTAGCGGAGTGGGATCGTTTTCATGGCGTAGATAAACTAACACACAGTTAAACTGAGCTTGACGTTTCTCTGCGGGAACATCTTTCATTGCTTCGAGTAATTTATCTACATTTTGCTGATCGGTTGCCTCAATACCAGCATAACGAGCAGAGTAAATGCCCGGAGCACCACCTAATGCATCAACCGAGATCCCTGAATCATCAGCTATGGCCGGTAAACCTGTTACTTTGGCAGCATGACGCGCCTTAATTAGTGCGTTTTCTACAAAAGTAAGACCTGTTTCTTCAACTGAGCCAACACCTAGCTCAGTTTGTGCGACAATATCTAAACCAAAATCAGCGAGTAATGAGGCTAACTCTGTTACTTTACCGGGGTTTCCAGTAGCAAGAACCACTTTTTGCATATTATCTTCCTTAGTAAAGTGTCATGTTGATTAGCCACTGTAAAACATCTACACGTAAATAATTAAGGGCATAAAGGATCAGGATAACAATCATGGCTGAGAAATCTAATCCTCCCATTGCCGGAATAACACGGCGAATAGGGGCCATTAAAGGCTCAGTTAATTGGAAGAGCAGATGATCGATAGGATTACGTCCTTGACTGACCCAACTGAGAATTGCACGGATGATAATCATCCAAAAAATAATCTTACCTGCTGCGGTGAGTAATTCAATAAATGCGAAGGGTAGGACTAAAGAAAACGGAATAGCACCACCTGCTCCGGATAAGTAAGAAGGGAGGATAATTTCTAATAACACTAAAACATATGCCAAGATGACCGAAGCTGTATCAATAGAGCCAATAGAGGGGATAATTCTTCTTAATGGACGCACAACAGGTTGGGTAATTTTAACCACAAATTGTGAAAACGGATTATAAAAATCAGCTCTTACACATTGCATCCATACACGAAGTAGTAGCACGGAAATATAGAGTTGAATAAGAGTCAGAATGACGAAATTTAAAAAGTTCATTAGTTGGCCCTGATGAAATTAAAACTGTTTTTCCATTTCTTGCGCTCGTTTAATCGCCGCTTGCATCGCTAAAGCAACATTCTCAGGTAATTTACCTGCATAGAATTGTGCCAATGCTGCAGCTGTTGTGCCACCTTTTGACGTTACTTGTTCACGTAATGTTGAAAAAGGTAAGCTATTTTGTTTTTCAGCTAATGCAGTAGAGCCACTGGCTGCTTGTTGTACAATAGCTCTTGCTACGTCGGCTGAAAAACCTAAGCGCTCGGCTTCTTGTTGCATAGATTCCATAAACAAGAAGAAATAAGCAGGCGCACTACCCGCAACGGCGATAATATCATTGATAGCTGATTCTTGCTCTACCCAAACCGTCGTACCGACACTTTTCATTAACGCATCAGCAAATTGTTTATCTTCAGGGGTAATAGTGTTTTGAGCAAACATACCGCTTAACCCTTTGCCAACCAGTGCTGGGGTATTTGGCATGATGCGGATCAGTCGTAGCGAAGTGGCTAAATAATCATTATAACGAGAAGCTGGAATACCCGCGGCAATGGTTAGCACTAATTTTTGACTAAAATCGATATGTTGTAATGGCTTACAAACTTCAGCCATCATTTGTGGTTTGACGGCTAATACGATGACATCGGCATTTTCAACAGCACTGATGTTGTCGCAAGTACTCTGTATGGCAAACTCTTTTTCTAAAGGCTCACGTCGAACCTCAGAAGGTGAACTTACCGTAATGTTTTTTGCGGGATAACCACCATTAACCAGTCCTGCAATAATAGCGTGTGCCATATTTCCGGCACCAATAAAAGCGATATTGCGATGTTCCATACTAATTTAACCTCTTTTTTATTTATTGGCGTAATCACGAGCGCCAAAAATGGCCGTTCCAATACGTACCAGTGTTGAGCCACAGGCAATTGCTGCTTCCATATCACCAGTCATTCCCATCGACAATGTATCAATATCGGGGTACTGATTTTGTAACTGTTTAAATGCCTGATGCATTTTCTCTAGTACCTCGACTTGCTTGTTATAGTCATTTTCTGGGGCAGGAATAGCCATTAGTCCGCGCAGTTTGATCCCTGGCAGAATGGATATTTGTGCAGCAAGGCCATCAAGCTCGGTAAGAGAGATCCCTGATTTACTGTTTTCATCACTAATATTTATTTGGATCAAAACATTTAGTGGCGGTAACGTAGTTGGACGTTGATCACTTAATCTTTGCGCTATTTTTAATCTATCTATGGTATGGCACCAGGCAAAATGTTCAGCAACAAGACGTGTTTTATTGGACTGCAATGGGCCAATAAAGTGCCAAACTAAATTTTTGTTTTCAGCAAAATAGCTGATTTTATCTACACCTTCCTGCACATAGTTTTCACCAAATTCAGTTTGTCCACATGCAATTGCTTTTTCGATATCGCTCACAGGCTTAGTTTTACTAACTGCAAGTAGAGTTATTTCGTCTGGAGAACGTCCGCATTTTTGCGCTGCGGTGTCAATGTGAGACCTGACATTGACGAGATTCTGTTTAATAGTATTCATGGCAACTCAGGAGATAATAAGATGAATATGGAAAAATTAATTATATATAGTGTAAAGCATAATGCTTCCGATCTGCACCTTTGTTGTGGCGATGTGCCACGATTACGGATCAATGGCGTACTTTATCAACAAAATCAATGTAAACCTATTACTTCTGATACGCTATTCAAATGGATAACACCTTATCTGACCACAGCGCAATTGCAATTTTTTGGTAAGGAGGGGCAAGTTGATACGGCGATAACTCTTGCTGAGGGGCAGCGCTTACGAGTGAATTTATTTCGCCAACAATTAGGGATATCCGCAGTACTAAGAGTGATAAATTCACAACTCCCGACATTAACATCACTACGCGTACCAAAATCAATCACTGCATTATTAGATAATGTTTCTAATGGACTCATTTTAGTGACGGGAGCAACAGGGAGTGGTAAATCATCCACATTAGCGGCGATGATTGATTATCTCAATCAGCATAAGCGTCAGCATATTCTTACTTTGGAAGCGCCAATAGAGTTTATTTACACCAATAAGCAAAGCATTATCCAACAACGTGAAATAGGGCGCGATGTACAAAATATAGCGAGTGCAATAGAAGCTGCATTACGCCAAGATCCCGATGTAATTATGCTAGGGGAATTAAGAGATCTAGAAAGTATTAAAATGGCATTAATTGCGGCTGAAACGGGGCATTTAGTACTAGCAACATTACATACACAAGGCGTTGTTCAAACGTTAGAGCGTGTCACTAATGTATTTTCATCCAATGAACGACAATGGATCTCGGCACAATTAGCTGGGAGCTTAAAAGCAATTATTTCTCAGCAATTGGTTCCTGCAACACAAGGCGGGCGTGTTGCTTTGTTTGAAGTGATGTATATGACGCAGGGGATTGCACATCTGATCAGAGAAGGGAAATATCATCAAGTGACGACATTAATGCAAACTGGGTTTGAATATGGTATGCAAACCTTCACTTTAAGTCGCCAACAACGTCAATATGAAGGTTTGCTCAATGAGCACATCAATGAAGAAAATTAATACTGCCGTTCAAACCAGCTTTCTAAAATAATAACGGCAGAGGTTGCATCAACACTGCCTTTATCTAAAGAACGATACCCCCCTTGTTCAAAAAGGTGAGCACGGGCTTCTACTGTGCTAAGGCGCTCATCATGTAAGGCGATTTGTACGCCAAAGCGTCCATGTAAGCGATTAGCAAATTTTTTGGCTTGGGTAGTCACTAGCTGTTCTGTACCGTCCATATTAAGAGGCAAACCCACCACCACTAAATCCGGCTGCCATTCTTTAATGATTTTTTCGATTTGACTCCAATCTGGAATACCATCTTTAGCTTTAAAGGAGGCTAATGGCCTTGCTGTCCCTGTAACTTCTTGACCTATTGCGGCTCCAATACTTTTGGTGCCAAAATCAAACCCCATTACCGTTCTATTTGACATTATGCATGACCAGCCGTTGGTGAAATTGTGTGGATATCGATACCAATTAGTTCGGCGGCTTTATGCCAACGCTCTGCAATTGGGGTATCAAAAATGATTTGTGGGGTTGCTTCAACGGTAAGCCAACTATTTTCTAAAATTTCTCTCTCGAGCTGGCCTTTTTCCCAACTGGAATATCCTAATGAGACTAAGGTTTTTTCAGGCTGTCTTGCTGTACCTAATGTTTCTAACACATCTTTTGACGTGGTGATCATGGTGCTATCGCTGATTTTAATACTTGAGCTAAAACCAGAAACAGGGGTGTGTAAGATAAAACCATGCTCTTCCGCTACAGGGCCACCAGACATAACCGGTTTTTGTAAGCTAATCGCACTATCTCTATCTGCTGAGAATATCTCCAACTGCTCTAAGACACTTTCAATAGAGATATCTTCAATCGGCTTATTAATAACTAAACCCATTGCACCGTTTTCATTATGTTCGCAAACATAGACGACCGAGCGTTGAAAGAGCGGATCGCTTAATGATGGCATAGCAATAAGAAAATGGTTGAGTAAATTCATAATAGTAATACTGTTCTCTGATTGTTTTTATTAAAAAACCTAGCCCTATTGATAATGTTTAATATAAGGGCTAGGTAAAGACTTTTAAACCTTAAAACACATCGTTTAAAAATTAGTTTTTCTTGTTAAGGCGAGCTTCAATAGCATCCATTAACATACCTGTAATAGAAACCTCAGGATAAGCTGCTTCAATCTCACGTGCACAAGTTGGGCTTGTAACATTAATTTCCGTTAAACGATCACCAATAACATCTAATCCAACAAAAATAAGGCCTTTTTGTTTTAAGATAGGTGCTACTTGGCGTGCAATTGCCCAATCGCTTTCTGTTAATGGGCGCGCTTCTCCACGGCCACCTGCAGCTAAGTTACCACGGGTTTCCCCTTTGGCAGGGATACGAGCTAAGCAATAAGGAACCGGCTCTCCATCAACCACCAGAATACGTTTATCACCATCAACAATTTCTGGTAAGAAATTCTGTGCCATACAGAAACGGTGACCGTGCTCTGTTAAGGTTTCGATAATAACACCGACGTTTGGATCATCTTTTTTCAGGCGGAAAATAGAGGCGCCACCCATACCGTCAAGTGGTTTAAAAATCACATCACCATGTTTTTCATGGAAAGCGCGAAGGTGTTTGGCTTCTCGAGTGACTAATGTGTTTGGCGTTAATGATGGGAACCATGCTGTAAACAGTTTTTCATTACAATCACGTAAGCTTTGTGGTTTATTAACAATTAAAGTCCCCATATCTTCAGCACGTTCAAGAATATAGGTAGCATAGATAAATTCGGTATCGAATGGGGGATCTTTACGCATTAAAATGGTATCAAGGGAGCCTAACGCAATATCCTGCTCTTGACCAAATTCAAACCACTTTTCAGGGTTTTCTTCTACACTTAACAGACGTGTGTGAGCACGGGCTTCACCTTGATTAAGATAAAGATCGTTCATTTCCATATAATGGATTTCCCAACCACGGCGCTGTGCTTCGAGTAACATGGCAAAGCTGGTATCTTTTTTAATTTTGATGGATGAAATAGGATCCATCACAATACCTAATTTAATCATTATTTCTCCTTTATCCCAGATCGCCGAACCGAACCTGCAAAGCGGTGATTGCGGTGAGTGCTGTTGTTTCAGTTCTTAATACACGAGGACCTAATAAAATATCAGTAAAATGGTATTTTGCTGTCATGGCAATTTCTTCAGGGGATAATCCCCCCTCAGGGCCAATTAATAGTCGTACTTTTTTAACTGGAAGTGGCAAGGTATTAATACTTTGGCTTGCTCTAGGGTGTAAATTAAGTTTTAAGCTATCATCCGTTTGGGCACACCACGCCTCTAATGACATCACCGGCATAAGCTGTGGAATTTTATTTCTGCCACATTGTTCACAGGCTGAGATAATAATTTTTTGCCATTGCTGATGCTTTTTTTCTAAACGACTAGGATCTAGTTTAACACCACAACGTTCAGAGATCAGCGGAGTAATAGTGTTAACACCTAATTCAACGGACTTTTGGATAGTAAACTCCATTTTTTCACCACGTGAAAGTACTTGGCCTAAATGAAGATCAAGTGGGGATTCTCTATCATCCATTTGTCCTTCATTAATCTGCACAATCACTGATTTTTTGCTACTTTCGATAATATCAGCATCAAATACTTGATTGGAGCCATCAAAAAGTGCCAGTTTTTGGCCTTTTGACATTCTTAATACTCGTCCAACGTGATTTGCAGCTTCTTCTGCTAATGAAGTTTGTGTACCTGCACTGAGTGGCTCTGGATGATAAATGCGAGGAATACGCATAACGTGAAACCCTTACGTAAAATGTTAACCATGATAAACAAGATATTGTGATATGCATCATACGCATGCCATTAGCTCATGCAAGTTATCAGGTGGCTTTTTCTATCATTATAGCTGGATTTTATTTGCGAGATTTGTCGTAAAACTTCATGTTTGCAATATGATAAAACAACCATTGCTTGGAAGTAATAGCATTCTATTTTAGAGTCCTAGATTAGGAACTCGCAAATATCAAGGATAGATATTTATGTTATTACCGCAAAACATCATGATTACAATGGCCTTTTTTACCTTTTTAAAAGGGGGTAGCGATTATTTCTCTACCTCTGTTTTAGCACGCCTCTCACCTATTCGTTATCAGCAATTGTGGCAAGTTTATTTAATTATCTGTTTTTATTGGTCTTTTACTATTTCTAATTATTCGTTATTAATATTATTTCTATTGTTTAGTTTTTACCTCTTAACTCTCTCGTTTTTCGATGCAGATTATCTTCAGCTACCTGATAACTTAACTTTTTGGTTACTTTTCTTTGGAATTACGCTTAATTTAACGCCTTATGGCGTGATTTCTTCAACTTGCTCTTTTTATGGCTGTTTAGTCGCAAGCTTGTTTTTTTATAGTATTTATTGGCTCGGTTATTGGATATATCAAGAGACTATTTTGGGGTTGGGTGATGTAAAGCTTTTTAGTGCCATAGGCGCTTGGTGTGGAACAGAACTACTACCTTATATCCTCTTTTTCGCTGCACTATTAGGGATTGTTATTTATATGCTTATTTGGGCTTTTACTAATGTGAAGATAAAGCAGATTGCCTTTGGCTCTTGCCTTGCATTTTCAGCGATAGTTGTTTTAAGAGTAAAGACAATAATAATGTATTGAATAGGCTAATATTTCTTGCTGAATATTAAATAAGAGTGAGGTGTAGAATTTGTCTACACCTTCAAGTCTCTATCATTATTTACTCTATTTTCAGTAAGGTATTACAGCGTTTGTTTTAGAAAAGAAGTCCAACTTTTTGTATCGCCAAAATAATTCTCTACTGGGATCAACTGGTAGGTTTGGTTATCTTCAATACATAGCGTTGGGAAACCACGACCATTTACTTGATGCATTAATTGTTGAGTTTGCTGTATATGTTGAGTTATTTCATACTCATTTACTTGCGTAAATAACGTCGAAAAGAGGGTGATATCAAACCCGAGCTTTTGTACGATAAAAAATAGCACATCTTTATCACTAATATTTAATCCATCAAGATAATAGGCATCTTGTAACGCTTTTAATAACATGACATCTCTATCGCCCATTTTTCTTGCTACCAATATCGCTGCAATTGGCATCAGTGAGTTTAATGTCATCTCTGTATTGGCGAGGTTATTGCGGTATTGCTGACTAAAAACTTGCCCCGATAACTGGCTAATACGTTCATCGATAGGGGTAACATGCTCTTTCCATGCATCGCCCCCTGTCACTTTTCTTGTCGGGGTAAATAATCCCCCACCATGTAGTGTTAGTACATGTGGGTATTCGTGACTCACTACTTCAATAAGTGGGGCAATGCCGTAGCACCACCCACAAAGTGGATCGTAAATATAGTGCAGCTTTTTAGTGCTATTTTCTTGGTTCATATGGCTTACTGAGGCCATTTCATCTCTCCTTTAAGGACTTTTGCGCTAAGCTCTAAACTCGATTTATCTGCTAAGTTAGGATAACTTTTTTCCATCGCCGCAATAAATTGTTCTGAGTTTTGAGTTTCAGCGAGTTTAGTTTCTGCCTCTTTAAGGTAATTCATTGTGAAATCAACAGAACGCATATCATAATTGCTTTTTGGAACATAATGTCCTGGAATAACCGTTTTAGGTGATAACGTTTTAATCTGTTGTAACGCTTCTAGCCAATATTGGCGTTGTGCTTTAGATTGAGTATCTGCTAGCCACACATGAATATTTTCAGACAGTATTACCCCACCCATAATAGCATTCAGTTTTGGCACATAAACATAGGTTCTTTCTGGAGATTGGCTATCTAATCCTTTGATATAGAGTTTTTCACCTTCAAGAGAAAAACTATCACCAGTAACGACTTCAGGAATGATAACTTTTTTAGGGGCATTGTCTTTGAGGACAGGCCCCCAGTAGGCAAGTTTTCCTGCTTGGGTTTCATTAATGATTTTGACGGTGGGAGCTGAGGCAATCACTTTAGCATTTGGAAATGCTTCAGTAATGACATCTAACCCAAAATAAAAATCGGGATCAGAATGGCTGATATAGATATAAGTTAAGTTTTTCCCTGATGCTTTAATTTTATCGACTAAGGCTTGAGCATCATTTTTTTGGAATTGAGCATCGATTAAGACAGCATCTTTATCACCATAAATGATTTCAGATGAAACAGGGAATACACTGGCATCACCGGGATTGTAGATATCTAATGTTAACTCTGTTGCCATAACAGAAGTGGCGAAAAACGCAGTAGTTGCAAGTGTTAAAGGAAGTAATTTTTTCATCTTTATTTTCTCCATCATGTTGATGCGTTCTATAATAGGTTGCATGAAATGGGAGAAAAACCCTGTTTTGGTGAATACATTGTTGCATAAATCGAGCAAATAATATGGACAAAATTAAAGCATCAGAAGTTTTTGTGACCATCGTTAAGCAAGGTAGCATGATTAAAGCTGCTGATTATCTAGGTATGTCTAGAGCAATGGTGACGCGCTACCTTAATGAAATGGAGGAGTGGGCTGGGGTGCGTTTGTTGCATAGAACAACCCGTAAGCAGAGCCTGACTTCCGTGGGAGAATTAGTTTATCAACAAAGTTTACAACTGCTAGAGATGGCCGAGCGTATTCCCGCGAATATTCCCAAAGAGAGTCACCAAATCAGTGGGCTGGTGCGTATTACAACGGCACAATCACTCGCTAATTGTGCATTATCTGTGGCTATAACTGAATTTATACAACTTTATCCTCTTATTGCAGTCGATTTGCAGATATCTAATCAGACAGTCAATCTTATTGAAGAGCGTATTGATATTGCATTGCGTATTACCAACCATTTAGAGCCTAATCTGATAGCCCGCCCTTTAGCAAAATGTCTTTCTGTGGTTTGTGCTCATAAAGATTATTTAGCTAAACATGGTATCCCTAACACGCCGGATGATTTGACTTATCATCAATGTCTCACATATCGCTTTTTTGGCAGTAGCTTGTGGGAGTTTAGTTTAGGTGATGAGCGTTATTCTGTTCCTGTAGGTGGTAATTTAAGTGCCAATGAGTCTGTTGTGTTATTGCAAGCCACTTTGCAAGGTGCCGGAGTCTCCTTACAACCTTACTGCTCAGCAAAACCCTATCTTGAACGGGGTGAGTTAGAAATTTTGTTAGCGGATTATCAGCCACAGCCTATGGGAATTTATGCCGTGTTAGCGAGCCGACAAAATATGCCCGCAGCCGTGCGTGTTTTACTGGATTTTCTGGTTGACTGGTTTGCTTCTTCGCCTCATTGGTTGTCATTATCGGGTGAACGCGTGAGTTAATTGTTTTGGGTAATTAGCTAAAGTGGTTTTCATCACATCAATAAAATAGCGCACAAGTTGTGATGAGGGGCGATGAGATGGTGTGATCAAACTCACCGTAAATGGAATGGTAAAACTCAGTGGCCGTATACAGAGATCACTATATTGATAATCAAGGGCGGTAATAGGGTTAACGATAGAAACACCAATGCCTTTACTCACCATGGCACAAATTGAGGCCGCACTTTGTGTTTCCATGATCAATTGTCGAGTGATCCCCTGTTTAATAAACATAGCATCAATAAGTTGTCGATAACTATCATTAGCAGATAAGCTGATAAAACGAGTTTGATGAAAGTCTTGTGGCTGCAGTAATGCTTTTTTACTTAACACATGAGACTTTGGCAAAATAGCGACTTCATTTAACGTTAGCAGTGTTTCTTGTTGGGTTCCGGCAGGTGTTTGTGTGTGCTCTGTTAGCCCTAAGTCATAATGTTGTGCAGATAACCACTCCTCTAATAAAGGAGACTCCTGTGGCACTATCGTTAAATTAACCTCGGGATATTGGCTGAGAAATTGTTGGCAAATTGAGGGTAATAGTGATTGAGCAAATGCCGGTAAACAGGTGATATTTAATTCCGCTTGATGAAAATGGCGAATACTATTGGCTGCGGTAATAATGCGATCAAGTCCATAATAAGAGCGCTGTACCTCTTCAAAAAATCTTAATCCCTCCGTGGTAGGTTGTAGGCGACCTTTAATTCTATCAAATAGCTTAAATGACAATAGCTGTTCAAGACGTGATAGTTCGCGACTGACTGTGGGTTGAGACGTTTTCAGTAAATCTGCCGCTTCGGTTAGGTTTTGTGTGGTCATCACTGCATGAAAAATTTCAATATGTCGCCAACTAAATGGAGTTTTCATAAATTTTATCCTATATCACAAGTGAATAGACTATAGCTAATTTGATATTTTTATTCCCGCTTTAATTGCTTAATAATATTTTTATTCACCCTACATTGCTGAGTAAAAAATGATGACAACATCCAACAATGCGATCCTATCTCAATTAGCACAAACTTATGGCACGCCATTATGGATCTATCAAGGTGAGACTATTTCTGAACATATTGAGCAATTAAAAGCCTTTGATGTGGTTCGTTTTGCACAAAAAGCCTGCTCTAACATTCATATTTTACGGTTAATGAAACAGCAGGGCGTTAAAGTTGATTCTGTCTCACTAGGTGAAATTGAGCGGGCGTTGGTTGCCGGTTTCCAAGGTGGTCGCGAGCGTAGTGAAATTATCTTTACCGCAGATTTACTCGATGAAAAAACGATTGAACGTGTGGTTGAATTAGATATTCCGGTTAATGCAGGTTCTATTGATATGCTTCGCCAACTTGGAGAACGTCATCAAGGGCACGCGGTGTGGATAAGAATAAATCCTGGGTTTGGTCATGGACATAGCCAAAAGACCAATACGGGTGGGGAAAATAGCAAACATGGTATTTGGTATGAAGATGTGCCAGAAGCATTAGCGGTAATTAATCAATACAATTTGAGTTTGGTTGGTTTCCATATGCATATTGGCTCAGGGGTTGATTATCAGCATTTAGCGAGTGTCTGTGATGCAATGGTTGAGCAAGTACTCACCTCTAATGTTGATATTAAAGCCATCTCGGCCGGTGGGGGATTGTCAACACCTTATCAGCAAGGAGATAAAAGAGTCGATTTAAACCACTATTTCTCTTTATGGGATAGTGCGCGTCAACGTATAGCGCAACACCTTGGGCATGATATTGAACTGGAAATTGAACCAGGACGCTTTTTAGTGGCTGAGTCTGGCGTGTTAGTGTCACAAGTAAGGGCGGTTAAGTCGATGGGAAATCGTCATTATGTGCTGGTGGATGCAGGGTTTAGTGATTTAATGCGCCCAGCTATGTATGGTAGTTACCATCAAATCACATTATTAGATAAATACGGCCAATTAAAATCTAGCGAGTTTCAACAAGAAACCATAGTTGCGGGGCCTCTTTGTGAATCTGGTGATGTGTTTACCCAGCAAGAAGGAGGAATGGTTGCTCCTCGTTTATTACCTCCGGCAGAAGTTGGTGATTACTTAGTTATTCATGATACGGGGGCTTATGGTGCATCAATGTCATCTAACTATAATAGTCGTCCCCTTATTCCTGAAGTGTTAATTTCACAGGGCATACCTCAATTAATTAGACGTCGTCAAACCATTGAAGAGCTATTAGCGCTAGAAATTAACCTGTAACTTTTACTATTCCTCCCAGTGTGATCATCTCCCAATAAAAAACACCTCATTATTAAATTAAAATAATGAGGTGTTGTATCCGTGTTTCAGTCGTTAAATGGCAGACTATTTATTGACGATCATAACGGCATAATTAGGCTGCTTTATCTGTTTTTATTGTGTCAGTTGACGACTTTTTTGCCGGCACCGCCAAGGCATCAAAGTCAAATTCATCCACATTAATACTACGTAAACGGCTTTGCTCCGCTTTGCGTAAGATATCTGCTTCTTCGGGAGTCACTCGTTTATCAGCTAAAGCCTTATCCGCTAATTTATCTAATTGAGTGAAGCTAAATTTCTTTTCATAGAGTCGACAGATACGTTCAAACAGTGGCTCTGCAGCTAAAATATCGAGCAGAGCTTCTTCCATTAAACCATGAGGATTGTGCTCACTGGGTGTGAGGAATTGCCCTTTACCAATACGATCACGGGTTTCAGAAGGTTGTTGGATAATTTGAGCCACTTTACTATCTAACTTATCTGAAGGCAGTTTCTGCACTTTACCTAGAGGGAAAATAATGGCGCGCAGGGCTCCTGCAATAAAACGATTTGGGAAATTGCGTAATAGCTCATCAATGGCATTTTCTGCTTGGTATAAACACTCTTTAATACTCCAGTGTACCAGTGGTAAATCAGCGGTATTACGACCTTCATCCTCATAACGTTTTAGCACCGCAGAGGCGAGGAAAATATGACTTAAAATATCGCCAAGCCTTGCAGAAATACGTTCACGACGTTTTAAACTACCACCTAAAACCCCCATGGCAACATCAGAAAGTAACGCCATGTTGGCACTGAGCCGGTTAATTTGTTGGTAATAACGACGAGTTTCATCTTTTGTTGGCGCGGTACTTAAGCGACCATTAGTGATACCTAACCAAAGGCTACGTAATGTATTACTGGCAACATGGCCTAAGTGACCAAATAAGGCATGATCAAAGTCGTGTAAGTTGTTATCTCTAGCCGCTGCAATTTCATCTAAAACATAAGGGTGGCAACGAATAGCCCCTTGTCCATAAATGATCATGCTACGAGTGAGAATATTAGCGCCTTCCACCGTAATGGCGATGGGGGAGCCTTGATAAGAGCGAGCCACAAAGTTGGAAGGGCCAAGACAAATCCCTTTCCCACCAACAATATCCATTGCATCAATAATCCCGCGTTGCGCTCTATGGGTACAATGATATTTTACGATTGCAGAAAGTACGGCAGGCTTTTCTCCTAACATAATACCTGTGGTAATTAAGGTTGAAGCTGCGTCCAAGAGATAAGCATTACCAGCAAGGCGCGCTAATGGCTCTTCAATTCCTTCCATCTTCCCGATAGGAAGCTTAAATTGACGACGAATTCGAGAGTAAGCACCTGTTGCCATTGCTGCACTTTTTAAGCCTCCAGTGGAGTTAGATGGCAGTGTGATACCACGACCGACTGAAAGACATTCCACCAGCATTCTCCAACCTTGGCCTGCCATTTTTGGACCACCGATAATAAAATCGATAGGAACGAAAACATCTTTACCACGAGTGGGACCATTCATAAAAGGAACATTGAGTGGGAAATGGCGATGACCAATTTCTACCCCTTTTACGTCGGTTGGAATTAAAGCACAAGTAATACCGGGGTTTTCATCATCACTCAGTAGATGGTCTGGATCGCGAAGTTTAAAAGCGAGTCCTAATACTGTGGCTATAGGTGCTAAAGTAATATAGCGTTTATTCCATGTGAGACGAATACCAAGGACTTGCTCACCTTGCCACTCCCCCATACAAACCACACCACTATCGGGGATAGCGCCAGCATCAGAGCCTGCTTCAGGGCTGGTTAATGCAAAGCATGGAATTTCATCACCTTTGGCTAAACCAGGTAAGTAACGTTTTTTCTGCTCATCAGTACCATAATGTTGCAATAACTCACCTGGACCTAATGAATTAGGTACACCTACAGTGATGGCGAGAATACCAGAAACACCCGCGAGCTTTTGCAGTACACGAGATTGTGCATAGGCAGAAAACTCTAATCCGCCATACTCTTTTTTGATAATCATCGCAAAGAAGCGATGGTCTTTTAAATATTGCCAAATCTCAGGAGGTAAATCAGCTAGCTCATGTGTGATTTGGAAATCATTGGTCATGCGACAAACTTCTTCAACTGGACCATCCAGAAAAGCTTGTTCTTCAGCGGTAAGCTGTGGTTTAGGATAATTGTGAAGTTGTTTCCAATCTGGTGCTCCACGGAATAATTCACCTTCCCACCATGTTGTTCCCGCATCAATGGCCTCTTGCTCTGTCTTAGACATAGATGGCATCACTTTTTGGAAAGCCTTTAGTGCAGGGGCTGAGATATATGCTTTGCGAATAGAAGGAAGAGTGAATGGTAATAATATCAATGCAACGGGCAGTAATAGCCAGTAGCTCCAGATATTGGCTAAACCCATCACGAAAGTATAAGCAATAAGTAAGATACTGCTTACTACAAGGCTGTATTTTCGGTAACTAAGTATACCGATGAGAACTAAGAAAAGCACAATACTGAGTAGGGTCATAATAAAACTCCTGTATTTGCAAGACATCAGAGGTCAGACCTGTTGTGTGTTATTTAGATCTAATGCAGTCACCAAGTTTTAGCAATATTTTTACATTCTAATTACAATGTAGCTCACAAATTATTCGTAAATGAGAGAAGTTAGCATTTGTAGGTAAAGAGGTGCTTCTTTCGTATCATTGGATCCGTTACACTGAGAAATAGATATTTTTTGATCCCTTTTCTGGAGTAAAAATCCTATGTACCAAGATCTTATTCGTGGCGAATTAACTGAAGCGGCAGATACACTCTCTCGTTTTTTACAAGATGATGCGAATATTGAAGCCATTCAAAAAGCAGCTGTATTATTAGCAGACTCATTTAAAGCAGGCGGCAAAGTTTTATCCTGTGGTAATGGGGGGTCACACTGTGATGCCATGCATTTTGCAGAAGAATTAACGGGGCGCTATCGTGAAAATAGACCCGGTTATCCTGCTATCGCAATTTCTGATGTGAGCCATATTTCTTGTGTGAGTAACGACTTTGGTTATGAATATGTTTTTTCACGTTATGTGGAAGCGGTAGGTAAAGAGGGTGACGTATTACTGGGGATCTCAACTTCCGGTAATTCAGGCAATATTATTAAAGCCATTAGTGCCGCTCGTGAAAAAGGTATGAAAGTTATTACTCTAACAGGTAAAGATGGCGGAAAAATGGCGGGGAGCGCAGATATTGAAATTCGTGTCCCTCATTTTGGTTATGCCGACCGTATTCAAGAAATCCATATCAAAGTTATTCATATTCTGATCCAGCTGATTGAAAAAGAAATGGAAAAATAACGATATAGTAATATTGCCTTATATGAATAATTAAAGCGTGAGTAAGTAGGAGCGGGCGATGTGTGAATTGTTGGGCATGAGTGCAAATGTACCCACTGATATCAATTTTAGTTTAAGTGGCCTCATTCCTCGTGGTGGTAAAACTGGCCCTCATAAAGACGGCTGGGGTATCACCTTTTATGAAGGATTAGGATGTCGTACATTTAAAGATCCACAAGCTAGTGCCGTTTCACCCGTCGCTCGTTTTGTACAAGAATACCCCATTAAATCACATGCTGTCATTGCGCATATTCGCCAAGCTAATCGAGGTAATGTCAGTTTAGAAAATACGCATCCTTTTACCCGTGAACTGTGGGGTAAAAATTGGACTTATGCTCATAATGGACAACTTAAAGGTTATCAATCACTGGATACAGGGCGTTTTAGAGCGGTAGGACAGACTGATAGTGAAAAAGCCTTTTGCTGGATATTAAATCAGCTTGAAAAGCGTTACCAGAGAACACCATCTAATTGGCCGGCGGTCTTTCGTTTCATTGGTATTTTAGCTGATCAATTGCGACAAAAAGGTGTGTTTAATATGTTGTTATCCGATGGCCGGTTTGTTATGGCATATTGTTCAACTAATTTACACTGGATAACCCGTAAAGCTCCTTTTGGTAAGGCCAAATTGCTGGATCAAGATATTGAAATTGATTTTCAGCAACACACTAAAGCGGATGATATTGTGTCGGTAATATCGACATTACCCTTAACAGGTAATGAATCTTGGCAAAAAATCCCTGTTGGTGAGTTTGTTTTATTTGATCGTGGGTTGCGAATTTTGTAACCATTTACTATCGATACTTTTAGCTAAATTTAATGTGGAAATAGCCTCACGATTATTCACCAAATAGCGACCGTTTTTTACACTAATTGCTGGGATCTTTTTGTATTCTTCCACATATTGGTAAGCTGGTGCTAACTGTTGCCAAAAATCCATATTGGCAGAGTATTGGAATTTTTTCATATTTTCGTCCGTCATTTTAAAAGGGAAAATATGAATATTAATGCTCTGTTGGCCATTTTTCAGCGCAAGTTCGGCATATTGGTAGATTTCATCCATCACAGTATCGGTCATTGCATAGCAACCCACTGATTTACAAGCACCGTGGATCATCAAGAAATCACCGGTATAACCTTGCTCTTGATCGTATTGATTAGGAAATCCTAGGTTAATTGCTCGATAAAACCGACTATTTGGGTTAAGCTGAGTTTGATTAACTTGATAAAAGCCTTCGGGACTTTTTAAATCACCTTGATATTTCTTCGGACCTAATCCTCCCGAATAGCTACAAATGGGATAAGTACGTATTTTCTCTAATTGTCCATCCTGTTTTTCTATATACAGTTCTAGTAAGTTTTCTTCTTTAAATATTTGAATATAGATGGGCTCTCCTGTACTTTTTTTAACAGGTTTGATAAGAAATTTTGAACTATTTTCGGCATTAACAAATAATGAGGTTAATATTATTGTTAAAAATATGATTAATTGTTTTGCGTGACTGGTCATGGTTTTATCAAAAAAAAGGCTTAAAATTTGTTGATAAACTAGATTGTAGATTGCAATGAAGCAATCAATTTGTAAATTTAAATCTACTATGGTTTCTTTTCTATTACAAAATATTCTGTATAAAACTTAATCGTTGGTCGAGAAATGTGATATTTTAATTCGGTTTATGCGAATTGTTAACGTTTCAGTCAAAATAATATTCCCATTTGCTTGAGCTAAATCACTCGAATAGTCAGACAGGCTGAAACTGAGATGATAAAATTCAGATCGGCAGAATAAGAGAAAATAGTAACAATTATCGGAGATAAATAACTTAGGGTATCAAACTACCTTAAGGTGTTTTTATTACAGAGTCGCTACATTTTCGGGGTGAATTTGTAGCTTAGGGTTTAACTGATAAACTTGTGCAAATCTTATGATTAAAATTAAAAAAGGACTCGACCTCCCAATTGCAGGAGCGCCTGCCCAAGTGATAGAAGACGGACCCGCGATTCGACACGTAGCTTTGCTAGGTGAAGAATATGTCGGAATGCGTCCTTCTATGATGGTTTCGGAAGGTGAGCATGTTAAAAAAGGGCAGGTTCTTTTTGAAGATAAAAAGAACCCCGGTGTAATATTCACAAGCCCTGCGTGTGGTAAAGTTGTTGCCATTAACCGCGGTGAGCGCCGTGTACTTCAATCCGTTGTTATTGAAGTTGACGGCGATGAAGAAGTCACTTTCGACAGTTATGATAGCTCATCACTTTCAGAATTGACCCGTGAACAGGTAGAAACAAACCTAGTAAATTCAGGTTTATGGACAGCGTTAAGAACACGTCCATACAGTCGTTCCCCTAAATTAGGAACCACGCCGGTGGCAATTTTTGTCACTGCGATGGATACTAATCCATTAGCGGCAGATCCTACTGTGATCATTGAACAAAACGAGCAGGCTTTTAACGATGGTCTGATTGTTTTAAGTAAATTAACAGAGGGTAAGGTGCATGTTTGTCATGGTGAAAAAGCACCGGCAAAACTCAATGATGGACAAATTAGCTATAACCAATTTGTTGGCCCTCATCCTGCGGGATTAGTGGGTACTCATATCCATTTCTTAGAGCCAGTCAGCGCGAAAAAAATGGTATGGCATCTTAACTACCAAGATGTTATTGCGATAGGGTATCTCTTTACTACAGGCTCTTTATATACCGAGCGTGTTGTTGCATTAGCGGGACCTCAAGTTAAAGCCCCTCGATTATTACGTACCTGTTTAGGTGCTGATCTTTATGAATTAACGAAAGATCAATTAGTCGATGGTGATAATCGTATTATTTCTGGCTCTATTTTATGGGGTTGGAAATCGGACGAAGCGCATCACTATTTAGGCCGTTTTCATAACCAAGTCTCTGTATTACGCGAAGGTCGTGAAAAAGAGTTATTTGGTTGGGGTTATCCAGGTACTAATAAATTCTCCATTACACGTACCACAATTGGTCACTTCTTAAAGAACAAACGTTTTGCATTTACAACCACAATGAATGGTGGTGAACGTTCAATGGTGCCAATTGGTAACTATGAGCGTGTTATGCCATTAGACATTATGGCAACACATTTGTTACGTGATTTGATTGTCGGTGATACTGACAGTGCTCAAGCATTAGGTTGTTTGGAATTGGACGAAGAAGATTTGGGATTATGTACTTATGTTTGTCCAAGCAAATATGAGTATGGCCCAGCACTGCGCCAAGTATTGACCAAAATTGAGCAGGAAGGGTAACTCATGGGGTTGAAAAATTTATTTGAAAAAGTAGAGCACCATTTTGAGCCCGGTGGTAAATACGCCAAGTGGTATGTACTCTATGAAGCGGTCACAACGGTTTTTTATACGCCGGGTACGGTGACACGTAATGGTTCGCATGTACGCGATACCATCGATCTAAAACGTATGATGATCCTTGTTTGGTTATCTGTTTTCCCAGCGATGTTCTGGGGAATGTATAACGTTGGTCAACAAGCGATCCCTGCTCTTAATCAGTTGTATAGTGGTGCTGAGTTACAGCAAGTGATTGCTTCTGATTGGCACTATGCACTTGCACAGTATTTAGGTGCATCATTGACACCAGATGCTGGGTGGGGAAGTAAAATGCTCCTTGGGGCAACTTACTTTTTACCTATCTATCTTGTTGTATTTGCGGTAGGTGGTTTCTGGGAAGTGTTATTTTCCCTTATTCGCGGACATGAAATTAACGAAGGTTTCTTTGTTACTTCTATTCTGTTTGCGTTAATTGTGCCACCCACATTACCATTATGGCAGGCTGCTTTAGGTATCACCTTTGGTGTCGTAATTGCAAAAGAGATTTTTGGTGGAACAGGACGTAACTTCTTAAACCCCGCATTAGCAGGGCGTGCTTTCCTCTTTTTTGCTTATCCGGCACAAATTTCAGGTGATCTTGTTTGGACTGCCGCTGATGGTTTCTCTGGTGCAACCCCTCTCTCTCAATGGTCTGTTTCTGGTCAAAGTGCATTGTTAAATAATGTCACTCAGCAGCCTATTTCTTGGATGGATGCATTCCTTGGAAATATCCCTGGTTCTATTGGTGAAGTCTCAACACTGATGATCCTAATTGGCGGCGCAATCATTTTATTTGCTCGTATCGCATCATGGCGCATTGTTGCCGGTGTGATGGTGGGTATGATTGCAATGTCATATCTGTTTAACTTGATTGGTTCTGACTCTAATCCATTATTCTCAATGCCTTGGCACTGGCACCTCGTATTAGGTGGCTTTGCATTTGGTATGATGTTTATGGCAACCGATCCGGTATCAGCTTCATTCACTGATAAAGGCAAATGGGCTTACGGTATTTTAATTGGCGTAATGGCTGTGCTAATCCGTGTCGTCAATCCGGCTTACCCAGAAGGAATGATGCTAGCAATCTTATTCGCCAACTTATTTGCACCGCTGTTTGACTATGTGGTTGTTCAGGCGAATATTAAGCGGAGAAAAGCTCGTGGCTAAAGAAAAAAACAAAGATAGCGTCGGAAGAACGTTCCTCGTTGTATTTATTCTATGTCTTGTTTGTTCCGTGGTAGTGGCTGGCTCTGCTGTTGGACTTAAATCTAAGCAAGAAGAGCAAAAGCTACTGGATAAACAACGTAATATTCTAGATGTTGCTGGTTTATTGGTGCCTAAAATGAGCGCCAGTGAAGTACTCAAAGTTTACGATACACGCATTAAAGCTAAGATTGTAAACTTCAAAACTGGCGAATTGACAGACAGTAAAGGCGACTTTGATTTAAATAGTGAACTACGTAGCGATGAAACTTCTATCGCACTATCACCTGAAGAAGATATTGCAAAAATTCGTCGTCGCGCCAATACCGCAGAAGTTTACTTTGTTCTTGATGATCAAGGTAAAACCCAAGAAGTGGTACTGCCCGTCTATGGTTCAGGCCTATGGTCGGTCATGTATGCCTTTGTTGCGGTAGATATTGATGGTGTAACAGCGAAGGGGATTACCTATTATTCTCATGGTGAAACGCCGGGGCTAGGTGGAGAAGTTGATAATCCGCAATGGAAGGCTCAGTGGAAAGGTAAACGCTTACTGAATGAAGAAGGTGTGCCTGCTATTAAAATCGTACGTGGCGGGGCATCAGATAGTCCTTATGGTATTGATGGCCTTTCAGGTGCAACCTTAACCTCTAACGGCGTTCAACATATGTTCGATTTTTGGTTAGGTGATAAAGGTTTCGGCCCATTCCTGAAAAAAGTTCGTGAAGGAGAGATCAATGGCTGATACAAAAGAGATCAAACGCGTTTTACTCGGGCCGTTGTTAGATAATAACCCGATTGCCTTACAGGTATTAGGGGTCTGTTCTGCATTAGCAGTAACAACCAAGCTTGAGACGGCATTAGTAATGACCATTGCGGTAACATTAGTGACGGCATTCTCAAACTTCTTTATTTCACTGATCCGCAACTATATCCCCAGCAGTGTACGTATTATTGTGCAAATGGCGATCATTGCTTCATTAGTAATCGTGGTAGACCAAGTTTTACAAGCGTACGCTTATGAAATATCTAAACAGCTTTCTGTTTTCGTTGGTCTTATCATTACTAACTGTATCGTGATGGGACGCGCTGAAGCCTATGCGATGAAGTCACCACCTATCGAAAGCTTTATGGATGGTATCGGTAATGGCCTAGGATATGGGGTTATCTTGATCCTTGTTGGATTTTTACGTGAGCTATTTGGTTCAGGTAAATTATTTGGCATTACGGTGATGGAATCTATCCAAAACGGCGGTTGGTATCAACCTAATGGCTTATTCCTATTAGCGCCAAGTGCTTTCTTTATTATTGGCTTGCTAATTTGGGGATTACGTACATTAAAACCTGCACAGGTTGAAGAGGACTAATTGCCATGGAACATTATATAAGCTTATTTGTTCGTGCTGTTTTTATTGAAAATATGGCACTGGCGTTCTTCTTAGGGATGTGTACTTTCCTTGCGGTATCTAAAAATGTAAAAACAGCATTTGGATTAGGTATTGCGGTAACCGTTGTTCTGGGTCTTTCTGTACCTTTGAATAACTTGGTTTACAACTATGTACTACGCGCAAATGCATTAATGGAAGGTGTTGATTTAAGTTTCTTAAACTTTATCACTTTCATTGGTGTGATTGCGGCTCTGGTACAGATCCTCGAGATGATTTTAGATCGCTACTTCCCTTCGCTATATAACGCATTGGGGATCTTCTTGCCACTGATCACTGTTAACTGCGCTATTTTTGGTGGTGTGTCCTTTATGGCACAACGTGACTATAACTTTAGTGAATCTATTGTATATGGTTTCGGCTCTGGAATTGGCTGGATGTTAGCTATCGTATTACTGGCTTCTATTCGCGAAAAAATGAAATACGCGGATGTACCGTCAGGTATGAAGGGATTAGGAGTTACTTTTGTCACCACAGGGTTGATGGCATTAGGTTTCATGTCCTTCTCTGGTGTTCAGCTATAAAGGGTGAGAAGAACTCATGGATATAATTATTCTAGGTGTTGCGATGTTTACCCTGATTGTATTGGTGCTAACTGCATTGATTTTGTTTGCAAAATCAAAGTTAGTCAATACAGGGGATATTGAAGTTGAGGTGAATGGAGATCCTGAAAAAAGTTTCCATGCGCCAGCCGGTGATAAATTACTCAACGTATTATCAAACGAAGGTATTTTTATCTCATCTGCATGTGGTGGTGGTGGCTCTTGTGGTCAATGCCGCGTAAAAGTACTTGAAGGTGGTGGAGATATTCTTCCTACTGAGCTTTCTCATATTAATAAGCGTGAAGCTAAAGAAGGTTGCCGTTTAGCTTGTCAGGTTAATGTTAAAAATAATCTGAAATTAGAGCTACCCGAAGAGATCTTCGGGATTAAAAAATGGGAATGTGAAGTTATCTCAAATGATAACAAAGCCACGTTTATTAAAGAGTTGGTATTAAAAATTCCTGAAGGTGAAGTGGTACCTTTCCGTGCTGGGGGCTTTATTCAGATTGAATGTCCTCCTCACACAGTGCGCTATGAAGATTTTGATGTTCCTGAAGAGTATCGTGAAGATTGGGATAAATTTAATTTATTCCGCTATGTTTCTGAAGTTAAAGAGACCACAGTGCGTGCATACTCCATGGCGAACTACCCTGAAGAGCATGGCATTATCATGTTAAACGTGCGTATTGCGACACCGCCACCACGTAATCCTGATGTGCCACCGGGAATTATGTCATCTTATATTTGGTCATTAAAACCGGGTGATAAAGTGACAATTTCAGGGCCATTTGGTGAATTCTTCGCGAAAGAAACTGATGCGGAAATGATCTTCATTGGTGGTGGTGCTGGTATGGCACCGATGCGTTCACATATTTTTGATCAGTTAAAACGCTTACATTCTAAACGTAAAATTAGCTTCTGGTATGGTGCTCGTTCTGTGCGTGAAATGTTCTATACAGAAGATTTTGATATGCTGGCTAAAGAGAATGAAAACTTTACTTGGCATGTTGCGCTGTCAGATGCATTACCGGAAGATAATTGGACGGGTTACACCGGCTTTATTCACAATGTGCTCTATGAAAACTACCTTAAAGATCATCCAGCACCAGAAGATTGTGAATTCTATATGTGTGGACCACCAGTGATGAATGCTGCGGTGATCAAAATGCTTAAAGATTTAGGCGTAGAAGATGAAAATATTATGCTGGATGACTTTGGTGGTTGATTTTTCACATAAAGTAGATAAAGCATAACAGTATGAAATGACAAGCGCCCACTAATGTGGGCGCTCATGATCAGAAGAGAGATATATGTTAAAAAGAAAGATGATGCATGGGATCTTGATGCTATGTGCACTGGTTTTCTTATCAGCCTGTGGTGAAAAACAGCAGGTGTTAGAAGGCGAAACGATGGGAACTTACTATTCAATTAAATATGTTCCTAGTAGTGATTCACCTTCACAAAGCGTCTTACAAACAGAAATCGATCGTATTCTTGAAGAAGTGAACGATCAAATGTCAACGTATCGTCCTCAATCTGAATTAAGTCGTTTCAATCAAAGTCGTGAAATTAATACGCCATTCCCAGTTTCACCCGCTACTGCTAAAGTCGTTAGTGAAGCGATTCGTATTAATAAAATTACGGATGGGGCTTTAGATGTTACTGTTGGGCCTTTAGTCAATTTATGGGGATTTGGCCCTGAAGGACGTTTTACTCATCAACCTTCAGCCGATGAACTAGCTAAACGTAAAAAATGGACGGGAATTGATTACCTTGCAGTGGAAGGTAATACATTAATTAAAAAAATACCTGAGCTTTATGTTGATCTCTCTTCTATTGCTAAAGGTTACGGTGTTGATGCTGTTGCCGAATATTTGATTTCTCAAAATATTACCAATTATATGGTTGATATTGGTGGTGAGGTGAGAACACAAGGTGTTAATGGTAATGATAAACCTTGGCGCATTGCGATTGAAAAACCTGCTAATGATGGCACCACACAGAGCGTACAATTAATTATTGAACCGGGTGATAATTCGATTGCGACATCGGGGGATTATCGTAACTATTTTGAAGAAGATGGCGTCCGTTTTTCTCATACGATTGATCCTACAACAGGTCGCCCAATCAAACATAACCTTGCTTCTATTACCGTAATTGTACCTACTTGTATGAGTGCTGATGGTTTATCAACAGGGTTAAATGTTCTGGGGCCTGAAAAGGGCTTAGAGGTAGCAAATAAATTAAATATTCCTGTTTTTATGATAGTTAAAACTGAAAATGGGTTTGAAGAGCGTTATAGTAAGGCATTCGCCCCATTCTTGAAAAAGTAGAATTTAAGGAGAGAAGGTTATGTTAAAAATATTTCTTTTTGCCTTCATCTTGTTCTTACTGGCATTCTTTGGAATGGCTTTAGGATATATTGTTAAACGTAAAAGTATTCAGGGCAGTTGTGGTGGTTTAGGCTCTATTGGTATTGAGAAAGAGTGTGATTGTCCTGAACCTTGTGATGCTCGTAAAAAAAGAATGGCGAAAGAAGCTGCTCGCCAAGAGCTATTGCAGAAAAACCGCATCTTATAATTTGGTTATCGATGCCTTTTTTTGCTAACGATGGATTTATCAAGTAATAGCTAAAATAAAAGAGTGACGTATATTTTATACGCCACTCTTTTTTGTTTAGAAAAATCGCTTTCAGATAAGGATATTAAGCTTTTTAATAGCGTGATTAAGTCGCTGCTACTTCCAAGGATAAGGGTTACTGCCTTCCCACTCTAATACTTCTTTTTTTGCCTCATCATAAGAATAACCATAATGCTCTTGGAGTTTCCCTATCAGTTGCTCTCTGGTTCCTTCAATAATATCCAGTTCATCATGGGTGAGTTTTCCCCATTTTTCTTTCACTTTTCCTTTAAATAAATTCCAGTCACCAGAAGCTTTATTATTTAACATCTTATTCCACCTAACTTATTTCTGTTTATTGACACTATTAAGTGTAGAAGAGAAATGTATTAAGGTAAAAAAGCGCCAATGTCGCAACGATGTTTACTCTTTTCTGAATGCTTTTATTTTAGCTGGAGAATCAACCATAACTGCATCAGCACCTAATTCTACTGCTTGCAAATAATCTTTCTCAGTATTGATACCGAATAAAACGATATGCGCATTACCCCCCGCACGAAAACAAGACATCGCATCTTTGTCCCAACTTAATACAGCCGCTGAACGAGCTTCACCTAAGGTATATTTTTCAACCACCTCAACTTTTCTGTGCAGTTCAAGGCCATACCAACGTGTGATATCAAGATTTTCTGGCAGTAAACAGATATGTCCCATAGTAATATTGGCTAAGATATCGCGGGTAACATCACGACTTTCAAAGCGTTGTACGTTATCAGGTAACGCATCTAAAAAAGCACTATTGGTAGAATAAACACGCGTTCTCTCTAACGCATTATGTTTGCTTAATACCGAAGCTAATGCTTTGCCTTGTATAACGGGATCGGCATCAGGTGATTTTAAGTCAATATAGAATTGTGTTTTAGGAAATTGAGTCAGAATATACTCCAATGTCGGGATAGTAACTCCTTTATTGCGATATGGAAATTGTTGTGCTTCCCCATATTTATATCCTGCATCCCATTGCGCCAATTCTTTGGCAGTAAAGGTTGAAATTGCCCCTTGCCCATTAGTGAGGCTTTTTAGATCACTTGGACGATAAAGAACAGGGACATTATCTTTAGACAGTTGAACGGTTATCCAAATTGCATCAGCTTGATTGCTTAGTGCTGTTTTGATAGCAATTTCGGTATTTTCAGGTGCATCCGCTGTGCCACCTCTGTGTGCAATAATTTTAGGAGAAGCCATAACAAATACTGAGTAAAAGAGGAATGAAATTGCAATAAATATTTTGATCATATAACTCTATTTCCTTGTTTTATATTTGATTTTCAAATAATTACGATAAAAATAAAAAGAGCAGAATAAGTTAAAAGTAATCTATCATTACTGTGTGACATTTCTATAAACAAACGTACTTAATTAAAATAATAATCACTAATATCACTTAAAATAGGTATAGATCAGGGAATAAAAATTGTAGTTAATGGTTATTTACTGTATATTTAAACAGTAAATAGCGTGAGGTGATTGTATGCGGAAAATTATTCATGTCGATATGGATTGTTTCTATGCTGCGATTGAAATGAGAGATAACCCTACATTAAAAGAGATCCCTATTGCAGTCGGTGGTAATGCTTCTCGTCGAGGTGTTATCTGCACTGCTAATTATCCTGCTCGCCGTTTTGGTGTCCGTAGTGCCATGTCAACGGCTACGGCATTAAAATTATGCCCTCATTTAAAAGTATTGCCCGGTCGCATGGCATTATATAAAGAGACTTCAGCTAAAATTCGTCAAATATTTGCCCGTTATACAGATTTAATAGAGCCGCTTTCATTAGATGAAGCTTATCTTGATGTCTCTGATAGCAAACACTGTCACGGCTCTGCCACATTGATAGCGCAACAGATCCGCCAGCAAATTTTTGCTGAACTTAACCTCACGGCTTCCGCCGGTATTGCGCCGATTAAGTTTCTCGCCAAAATAGCATCTGATTTAAATAAACCGAATGGACAATATGTGATCACCCCTGAACAGATGGATGACTTTATTTTAAAATTACCATTAAATAAAATTCCGGGAGTAGGAAAAGTCACCTTTGCTCGATTACAAGAGATGGGATTAGAAACCTGTGCTGATGTTCGTGGTACGGATGTTATTTCCTTAGTGAGAAATCTAGGTAAATTTGGGCAAAGCTTATGGGAGCGTAGCCATGGTATTGATGAGCGATTAATCAATCCTGAACGTTTAAGAAAATCTGTTGGTGTTGAGCGCACACTGGCTGAAGATATTGATTCATGGGATGAGTGTTTAGCATTGCTTGATGGATTATATGATGAATTAGAAAAACGATTAAGCCGAGTGAAACCTGATCTTAGAATTGCGAGACAAGGGGTTAAATTAAAATTTGATGATTTCCAGTTAACCACCCAAGAGCATTCTCATCCTATTTTAGAAAAAACGGATTTAATTGATATTGCTTATCAGGCATGGCATGAACGTCGAAATGGCAGGGGAGTAAGATTAGTCGGTTTTCATGTCACGTTGCAAGATCCACAAATGGAACGACAACTTCTTTTAGCATTATAAGTATTAAAAAACCATAGCGAGCATCTAGGCGCACTATGGTTAATGTATTTAAATATACTTTTTAATTAATAGATGATCACCAGCGGTAATTTATCGTTGCTGTCATGGTTCTGCCAATGCCATAAAAACAGGCAGTTTCACCCGCACAAGAGGCAACATAGTGTTTGTTGGCAATATTATTCATATTTAGTTGAACTTCAGCCCCTTTTAAAGAAGAGGATAACTCGCCTAAAGAATAACCTACCATGGCATCATACAAAGTGACTGCAGGTACACTAATCGTATTTTTAGTGTCACCTTGAGATACACCGATATATCTCACACCAAAGCCCGCTTTAGCACCATTAAATAGCCCTGATGTTTCATCATACTGCCCCCAAAATGATGCCATATGTTTAGGAACCCGTGGTAATTCTTTTCCTTGTGTACCTGCGGTGATGGTTTTTCTCACTTCAGTATCGGTATAAGCATAGCTACTAATAAATGATATATTTTCAGTTAATTGGCTATTAATTTGCGCTTCAATACCACGGCTTCTAATTTCACCTACTGGCTCAAAATAGGCTTTTTCGGCGTTATAGTTAGTCACATTACGTTGTTGTAATTGGTAAATGGAGAGTGTTGCTAATGTCTGTTCATTTGGGGTGAGGTATTTTATTCCTGCTTCTAATTGACGTCCTTCACTTGGCTCAAATGGTGCACTACCCGGAGCTCTTCGTGTCTGTAAATTAGGTTCAAAAGAGGTGCTATAACTAATATAAGGTGAAATACCATTATCAAAGGCATAGAGTAGACCCACTCGACCGGTTAGCTTCTGGTCGTCTTGTTGGTCTTTGCTGTTTTTGATGTGATCATAGGTACGAACTTGCGCCCAATCTTGGCGTAATCCCCCTAATAAGATCCAGTTTTTCCATTGGATCTGATCTTGCAAATAGATCCCTAACTGGTCGTGTTTTTGTAATTGATTTGTCACCGCTTTTTGTAAACTGATATCAATAGGATAATGATAATTAGGATTTCGCCAATCCAGATCATATTCTGGGCCCATCGCTTGCAATAAATTGTCTTTATTTTTACTCCATTGATAATCAATACCTATAATTACTGTATGCGCTAATTTTTCAGTATCAAAATCAGCTTGTAGTCGAGTATCAATACCAAATGTATCTGTTTCTCGTTTTTCCTGTTGAGCTCGGCGTTCCAGAATATAAGGGTTATCTTTTCTTAATGAACCAAAAACAAGATATTTATATTTTTGTTTGATATGGCTATAACGGGCATTTTGGATCAATTTTAATCTATCATTAAATTCATGTTCAAATTCATAACCAACGCCATATTGTTGACGCCATGATTGGTGATAATCAGCATTATTTACATTGAAATCAAATGGAATGGTGCCTTCGGGTGTTTTTTTGACCGTACCATAAGCTGGCAAAAAATTACGGTATCCCGCTTCGGGCTCTTGTTGAATAAAACTTAATAACGTTAAACGTGTCTGCTCATTTGGCAAAAAAGTGATGGCAGGGGCAAGGGCAAGTCGTTCTTCTTTATAGTCTTTAATTTGAGTATGTTGTGTTTTTGCTAATCCATTAAGGCGATAGAGAATACGATTATCATCACTTAATGAGCCTGCAAAATCAAAAGCTGTCTCTGCTAATTTATCATTTCCTACACGTGCTTGAATATGATTAATGGTTGTTGAAGTGGGTCTTTTGCTGGTCATTGCCACAAGACCACCTGGATTTAATTGGCCATATAGAACAGAAGACGGGCCACGGATCAGCTCAACTCTCTCTAATAGCCAAGGGTCAATGGCTCCTGTAGAAGATGAGGCTCCCATACCATAACTAAGTCCATCAAGAAAACGGGGGGCATAGCTATATCCACGAATAAATATTTCATCATTTCGGTTTGAACTGCCGCGATATTCAGTGAAAACGCCAGGTGTATACCGCAATGCTTGAGAGACAGAACTGACATCTTGCGCATCCATCTGGTCACGTGTAATGACACTGATTGATTGTGGTGTCTTATCTATATCACTAAGTATTTTATTTGTTGATAGTGTTTTTGTTGCCACTAAACCTGAAATTGGTCCTTGCGGATCTTGTGAGGGGGATGCGGTAACAATGATTTTATCAGGTGAATTTTGTGTCATTGCGGCATGAATTTGTAACGATAACAGACTGAAGGGGAGAGCAAGTAATAGGTTGGTAGCAATAAATTTTTTAGACACTGTTGATCCCTTTAAATTTTTAATTTTTCTTTACCTAAAATGCGGTAATGGTGAAAATACCATTATGTAAATATTAATACTAATGATAATTATTATTATTCTATAAATTATTTTTATTAGTATTAATTTTTTATTACAAAATAGTATAAGAATTGGCTTTTATAAGGTGGGTTGGGAATAAGTTATAGGGAGATAAAATAACAAAAAACCCGCTTATTAAGCGGGTTTGATAACTGTTTTTAAGTAAAATTATTTAGCTGGGATCGCTTTTAAAATGGCAGTCAGTAATTGCCAGTATTGGCCTACACTCTTAATGTGTACTCGCTCGTCCGGTGAATGTGCACCGCGAATGGTTGGCCCAATAGAGACCATATCCATATCTGGATAAGGTTTTTTAAATAGACCGCACTCAAGACCTGCATGGATCACCATAATATTTGGCACTTTATCAAATAGTTGTTGATAAGTGTCACGTACTAAGTGCATAACCGGTGAATCCGCATTAGGTTTCCAGCCAGGATAACCACCTTTGGTTTCGATATCTGCTTGAGCAAGTTTGGCTAATGCTGTCAGCATGCTAACAACATAAGTTTTACCGCTATCAATCAGAGAGCGAATTAAACATAGGATTTCTACTTTATCGTCAACAATACTCACTACACCGACGTTTAATGAGGTTTCAACCACACCTTCCACATCATCACTCATGCGGATAACACCATTTGGCATGGCATTAAGTAAATTGATAGTGCGAGATTGACAATCAGCAGTAAATACTGGTTTTTCGGTGCTAGTATCTGTTAATTCGATAGCTAGATTTTTTTCAGCAATGGCTAATTCACTTTTTAATAGCGCTTCAAATTCTGTGGTAATGCTATTTAATTGAGTCGCTTTATCCGCAGGAATAGCAAAAATAATATGCGCTTCACGAGGGATAGCATTACGCAGTGTACCACCATGGAAATCAATTAATTTTAGTGCTAATTCATCCGCATGTTCAGCAAGGAAACGCGCTAATAATTTGTTTGCATTACCTAAACCTAAATGAATATCACCACCAGAGTGGCCGCCATTTAGGCCTTTTAGTACCAGTTTTTTGACGAGATGGTTTGCAGGAATAGTTTCATAAGTGAGGTCTACCGTGGTTTTAACATCAATACCACCGGCACAACCCATATAGATTTCGCCTTCTTCTTCTGAGTCTGTATTAATCAGAATATCCGCTTGTAACCAGCCAGGCTGTAGTCCAAAAGCACCATCCATTCCAGTTTCTTCTGTCATGGTTAACAATACTTCTAAGGGGCCATGTTTAACAGTATCGTCAGCTAATACAGCGAGTGCAGAAGCCATACCAACACCATTATCTGCACCTAATGTGGTGCCTTTCGCTTTTACCCATTCACCATCAATATAAGGTTGGATAGGATCTTTGGTAAAGTCGTGTTCGGTATCGTTATTTTTTTGTGGCACCATATCTAAGTGCGCTTGTAAAACGACTGTTTTACGATCTTCCATACCTTTGGTGGCAGGTTTACGGATTAAAATATTTCCTACCGCATCGCGCTCAACAGATAAACCTTTTTCTGTCGCCCAAGCCATAATGTGGGACGCTAAGGCTTCTTCATGATATGAAGGGTGTGGAATTGAACAAATTTTTGCAAAAATATCCCATAATGGTTGTGGGGATAGAGTAGATAGTTCAGACACGATGGATCTCCTCTAACAGCATCTGTGTTATGAATAGCCTACCGCTTTCTTAAGGGTTAGCTTTATTATTCTGAGCGTTATTCGCCAAATATAATTGAGAATATCACTTTCTTTTGATGAATGCGTCATTCTCTTACGTATCTATCTAATAATTTGGATTTCTGTGTTGGTGTTCGCTTTTTTATTGCGTATTTTTTAGACAAAAAAATACATATCAGGAAAAATGAGGATTATCTCGACCATTTTTATGTTTTCTCTGGTTTTTGAACGCTCAAATCACTATAATCTCGCGCAACCTTTTTTTCCGCAAAAAAGCTTCTCTCGAATTTCAAGTAGCTAGGATCACAATATTATGAGCGAAAAATATGTTGTAACGTGGGATATGTTGCAAATACATGCCCGTCAATTGGCACAACGTTTGTTACCAGTCGAACAATGGACAGGCATTATTGCCGTCAGTCGTGGTGGATTAGTTCCTGCCGCATTACTTGCTCGTGAATTGGGTATCCGCCATGTGGATACTGTCTGTATTTCTAGCTATGATCATGACCATCAACGTGACCTCAAAATCTTAAAAAAAGCAGAAGGTGATGGTGAAGGTTTTATCGTTGTTGACGATTTAGTTGATACAGGTGGCACCGCAAAAGTTATCCGTGAAATGTATCCGAAAGCACATTTTGTCACTATCTTTGCTAAGCCAGAAGGGCGTCCGTTAGTTGATGATTTTGTGGTTGATATTCCACAAAATACCTGGATTGAACAACCTTGGGATATGGGCGTTATGTTTGTTCCCCCTGTTTGTGATAAAAAATAATTTATCTTAATCAATTAATTCAAATATATTGATAAAATCCTCGTTTATTGAATTGACCCCAGTTCCTATGCGAGGATTTTTTATATCGGCTTTATTTTTGATGACCTGACGCTTTTCCTATCTCTTCGTGCTGATGTTGATCTGCTATTCCACTGTAGAAGTGAAATCCATGTTATGATGTGAGCAGAATTTTGAGCCTCATTATACGATACACACTGATTTGAAGAGTGATATGGCAAATAATACAAATCTTTCTGAAACGTTATTTAAACCTCGTGCTAAACATGCGGAAACCTCAACGTTAATACAGTACACACACCCTAAATCTAATATTGATTCGTACTCTGTACTTAATGGGATGAGCCAGCAAAATTGGTATCGCACAATTCAACGTCTACAGTGGATCTGGCGAGGTATTTCCCCCATAGAGATCGAAGAAGTATTAAGTCGCATTGCTATTTTTGATGCGCCACGCAGTGATGATAAATTTATTGATACAGTCGTTGGCTATCGACGTGGCAACTGGTCATTTGAATGGTCTCATCAAGCAATGATTTGGCAACAAAAAGCGTTACGAGAGATCTCAGAGGAAGCAGCCGCTGATTGTTGGTTACGGGCGGCAAACCTTTATAGTATTGCTGCTTATCCATTTATTAATGGCGATTTTCTTGCTGATCAAGCGGTAGTATTGGCGATGAAAGCTTTTGAAAATGCCATGAAATTCTCTTCATTTGAAGTAAAAAAACTGACATTTAAATTAACAGGTAAAGGAACTACCAGTGGATTTTTACATCTACCTAAAGAGTGTAAAGGGCCTTATCCAACAGTCATTTTTTGTGGTGGGTTAGATAGTCTACAAAGTGATTATGTTAACTTTTTTAGGCGCTACTTATCACCAAAAGGTATCGCGATGTTAACCGTAGATATGCCATCTATCGGTTATTCTGTTAAGCAGAAACTCAGCGAAAATACCTGTCAATTGCATGGTGATATTTTACAGCAGTTGGGAGATATTCCATGGATTGATCACACTCGAGTGGGCGTAATGGGATTTCGGTTTGGTGCCAATATTGCGGTGCGTTTAGCCTATCTTTATCCAAAATTGATTAAAGGTGTTGTGGCATTAGGGCCATTAATTCATGCCTTTTTTACTCAAGCGGAATTACAGAAGAAAATCCCCATTATGTATCTCGATGTACTGGCGAGCCGCTTAGGATTATTAAATATAGATGAAAACAATCTCAGACTATCGTTAAGTAGTTATTCACTGAAAAACCAAGGGTTGATTGGTCGTCGTATGCCAGTGCCGATGATGAGTGTTTATTGGAAAGGGGATGAAATTAGTCCTAAAGAAGATTCGCAGCTCATTGCTCGCTCTTCTATGGATGGCGATATAGTAGAAATAAAAGAAAAACCACTTTATAAAGGGCTTGAACAGGCATTAACCAAAAGCGCAGATTGGATCTATGCTAAATTAATATAAATAATTTCAAACAATAACTTGCTAATTATAATAGATTATATAACAGTAGAGGTGATAAGGAGACTGAATTTATGACTTCATCTTTGCACCCTACCCGAGGTAAGTTATTAAAACGTTTTGCTCAAATAGGACCTTATATCCGTGAGCAACAATGCCAAGAAAGCCAGTTTTTTTTTGATTGTTTAGCTGTTTGTGTAAATAAGAAAGTCACACCAGAAAAACGAGAGTTTTGGGGCTGGTGGATGGAACTTGAACGTAATGGTGAACAGTTAATTTATTATTACCAAGTTGGCCTATTCGATAAAAATGGCGATTGGGTTAATCAAGTAATAAGTAAAAAAGATGTGATTGAATCAATACATGAAACACTTATTCGTTTTCATGATTTTCTACAAGCGGCGGTAAGTGAATTAGAGATGACGCTAGTTCCAGATGAAAAAATGAGCAATTTTCCTCTTCCCCTTAAGCCCTAATTTTGTGTTAGGGCAACTTTTCATAGATTTTGCGTTATGTCAGTTGGCATAACGCTTCTCTCCTGATAAAACAGTGTATGATCTTTTAAATCAACAAAAAATGGTAAATGTTATGAGTAGCAGCCAAACGCTGGTTGTTAAATTAGGGACAAGTGTACTGACTGGTGGTTCACGACGTCTGGATCAGTCTCATATTGTAGAGCTGGTTCGCCAATGTGCAAAACAACACGAAAAAGGGCACCGGATAATTATTGTCACGTCGGGAGCAATAGCGGCAGGGCGTGAATATTTAAACTACCCCGATTTGCCCGCAACAATAGCATCTAAACAACTATTAGCCGCTGTGGGGCAAAGTGCTTTAATTCAGGTATGGAAACAGCTATTTGCTATTTATGGTATTCATATTGGGCAAATGTTATTAACTCGCGCGGATATAGAAGATAGAGAACGTTTTTTGAATGCGCGTGATACACTGCATGCATTATTAGATAACAAGATTATTCCTGTTATCAATGAAAACGATGCCGTTGCTACTGCAGAAATAAAAGTAGGGGATAACGACAATCTTTCGGCATTAGCTGCCATTTTAGGTGGCGCTGATAAACTCCTGTTACTTACTGATATCGAAGGTCTATATACGGCCGATCCTCGTAGCAATCCGGATGCGAAGCTTATTCCAGAAGTTTTTGATATCAACGATGAATTACGTCAAATGGCCGGTGATAGTGTCTCTGGTTTAGGTACTGGAGGTATGGCAACTAAGTTACAAGCGGCCACTGTTGCAGGGCGTGCTGGTATTGACGTTGTTATTGCCGCCGGTGTTAAGCCTGATGTTATCAGTAAAGTTATTGATAATGAACCTGTCGGAACACTCTTTCATGGTTTAAAAAGCCCCCTTGAAACGCGTAAACGATGGATTTTTGGTGCTCCAGTCGCAGGGGTTATCATTGTTGATAATGGGGCTGAAAAGGCGATTAAAGAGCAGGGTAGTTCTCTTTTACCTAAAGGTATTAAAGAAATTAAAGGTGACTTTTCTCGAGGGTGTGTTATTCGCATTCAAAGTTTGCAAGGAAAAGATCTTGCTCATGGTGTCGCGCATTATAATAGTGATGCGCTACGCTTAATTGCGGGGCACCATTCGCAAGAGATTAGTCAAATTTTAGGCTATGAGTATGGTAGTGTTGCGGTTCACCGTGATGATATGATTGTGAGCTAGGGAGTATAAATATGTTAGAACAAATGGGAAAAGCGGCGCGAGAAGCTTCTTGGCACTTAGCTCAGCTATCAACCGAACAAAAAAATCAGGCACTGTTAGTCATCGCTGATTTATTAGAACAGCAAGAAGCCATTATTCTTGCTGCTAATGAAAAAGATATGGTGGCGGCACGAGAGTCTAATATTAATGCTGCAATGCTTGATCGTTTATTACTCACATCAGAACGTTTAAAAGCGATCGCTGATGATGTTCGCCAAGTTTGTCATCTAGAAGATCCTGTAGGTCAAGTGATAGATGGTCGTTTATTAGACAGTGGCTTACGTTTAGAACGCCGCCGAGTCCCTTTAGGGGTTGTTGGCGTTATTTACGAAGCTCGTCCAAATGTGACTATAGATGTAGCATCTTTATGCTTAAAAACAGGGAATGCGGCTATTCTCCGTGGCGGAAAAGAGACTCACCATACTAACCAAGCCGTTGTCGCGGTGATCCAGCAAGCACTAGAAACATGCGCTATTCCTGCGGCTGCTATTCAAGCTATCGATAAGCCAGATCGTGAATTAGTCGCAAAAATGCTAAAAATGGATGAGTATATTGATATGCTTATTCCTCGAGGTGGTGCAGGATTACATAAGTTATGTCGTGAACAATCCACTATTCCTGTGATCACGGGGGGGATTGGTGTTTGTCACACCTTTGTTGACGAAAGTGCTGATTTAGACCAAGCATTAAATGTTATTATTAATGCTAAAGTACAGCGTCCAAGCGCATGTAATTCGTTAGAAACGCTATTGGTACATGAAGCTATTGCGGAGAGTTTCTTACCTCAATTAAGTGATGCGATGGCAGCACAAAAGGTCACTTTGCATGCCAGTCAACGCGCTATAACTGCATTGAAAAAGGGACGTGCGACGGTCGTCGATGTGACTGAAGCAGATTATTGTGATGAATGGTTATCACTGGATCTGAATGTTGAAGTCGTTAATGATTTAACAGCGGCAATTGCTCATATTCGCCAATATGGTACCGCGCACTCAGATGCTATTTTAACGCAATCTATCAGTCATGCTGATCGCTTTGTACGCCAAGTTGATTCTGCTGCGGTATATGTGAATGCTAGCACACGTTTTACAGATGGTGGACAGTTTGGCTTAGGTGCTGAAGTAGCGGTGAGTACACAAAAGCTACATGCACGAGGCCCTATGGGATTAGATGCTCTAACCACCTATAAATGGATTGGTTACGGCGACAATACATTACGTCGCTAATAATCCCTTAAATAGCTAAGCCATACTTTCATAAAGTGTGGCTTTATTTTTTTGTATTGTGAGGTATGATACTTAATACTTTACACATTGTAAATTTTAGATTACACCCATTTAGCAGGTTAACACAGCGGAGAGAGTGCATTTATGGAAAGTACGATTTACCTTATAGGACCTAGAGGTGCAGGAAAAACAACAGTAGGTAAAGCGCTTTCTCTATCTTTAGATTATCAATTTATTGATACAGATAATTGGATAACAGATAAATATCAACAAACTATTTCTTCTATGGTTGAAGCGGAAGGTTGGGATGTCTTTCGCCAACTTGAATCAGATGCGCTTATTCAAGTTAGCCAACCTAACCAAGTTATTTCAACGGGGGGAGGGATAGTGTTGGCAGAAAAAAATCGTGTTTATATGAAAAATTCAGGTGTAATTGTTTATTTACAAGCTTCACTTGAAACTTTAGTTGAGCGTTTATCTCAAGATCCTAATGAGGCACAAAGACCTAGCTTGACGGGAAAAACATTAGTTTCAGAAATACACGATGTTTTAATTAAGCGTGAGCCTTTATATATGCAATGCGCAGATATTATTGTTGATGCTGGATTATCTATTAATGATATTATTGAGGTCATTCTCGCAAAACTCGCTAAATAATTAGGAAGTTGTCCTATATAAAGACGAAAACAAAAGACAACTATTTTATTTTCATCATATCCTATTTATAGTAAGGCTAATTATAGCAAAATGAGATATGGATATGATGTTGATAGCGTTTTTTAAAACACTATTTAAATTCTTATTTCGAGTAAGAATTGAAGGACTAATTAATCAGTTTTCACAATATGAAAAATGCATTATTACGCCAAATCATACATCGTTTATTGATGGTATATTATTGCGTTTATTTTTACCGATTAACCCTGTCTTTGCTGTTTACACCTCAGTGGCTAATGCCAAACATACCAAATGGCTCAATCGTTATGCGGATATTGTTCCTTTAGATCCCGCTAATCCAATGGCGGTTCGCCAATTAGTTAAAGAAGTCGATAAAGGCCGTCCTGTTGTTATTTTCCCTGAAGGGAGAATTACGGTAACTATTGGTTTGATGAAGATTTATGAAGGTGCTGCGTTTATTGCTGCTAAATCAGGGGCAAAAGTTATCCCTGTTAGAATAGAAGGTGCTGAATTTAGCTACTTTTCTCGAGTGCGTAAAACGTTAAATATAAAAGCAAAGCTCTTTCCTAAAATCACAATAAAAGTGCTACCTGCGGTTGATTTACCTATGCCTACAGCGGAAAAATCAGCAGAGCGCCGTCGCTTATCGGGAGAAAAGCTCCGTGATATTATGATGGATGCTATTATGCAAGCACGTCCTAATATCACGCTCTATGAGGCATTTTTACAAGGAATGTCTCAGTTTGGTCGTTTCAGTCCTCTTATTTCAGATATTAATATGAAAGAGGATAGTTATCAGGGCCTATTGAAAAAAATGTTAGGTGTTAGTCGTATTATTGAACGCTATACCGAGCCTAATGAACGAATTGGCCTTTTACTTCCTAATACTACCGTTACGGTTGCGGCTTTATTTGGGGCGACAATGCGCCAAAGGGTTGTGGCGATGCTTAACTATACTGCGGGTAGCTTAGGTGTACAAAATGCCATGAAAGCGGCATCCATTAAAACGATTTTTACCTCACGCCAATTTTTAGAGAAAGGAAATTTATTACATATTCCAGAACAGACTCCGGATGCAAACTGGGTTTATCTTGAAGATCTCAAAGATAGCATTACTAGAGAAGATAAACGCTGGATTGCACAGCACTTACTCACTCCTCATAAAGCGATGTTAGCGCAAAAATCGACGGACGCAGCAGTTATCTTATTTACTTCTGGATCTGAAGGCACACCGAAAGGTGTCGTTCATAGCCACTCCAGTTTATTGGCGAATGTAGAGCAAATTCGCGCTATTGCTGACTTTTCACCCAGAGATAAATTTATGGCTGCATTACCGTTATTCCATGCTTTCGGTTTAACGGTAAGTGTATTAGCACCTATCTGCTTAGGGGCACGAGTATTCCTCTACCCAAGCCCACTACATTATCGTGTAGTACCTGAATTAGTGTATGACCAAAATTGTACAGTATTATTTGGTACTTCAACTTTCTTAGGCAATTATGGCAAATTTGCTCATCCTTATGATTTTGCTCGACTAAGATATGTGGTTGCAGGGGCGGAAAAACTGTCCGAATCGACACGAGTATTATGGCAGGATAAATTTGGTATTCGTATTTTAGAAGGTTATGGGGTCACTGAATGTGCTCCTGTTGTCTCCATTAATGTACCAATGAGTGCTAAGCCATATACCGTGGGGCGTTTATTACCAGGCATGGAAGGGCGTTTAATTCCTATAAGTGGTATTACGGATGGTGGAAGATTACAACTGCGTGGTCCTAATATCATGCTTGGCTATTTGCGCGTTGAGTCCCCTTATAAATTAGAACAGCCTACAGCAATAAATGCCGAAGGCATCGAAGAAGCGGGTTGGTATGATACGGGAGATATCGTTGCTATTGATAGCGAAGGTTTTTGCACTATTAAAGGGCGTGTAAAACGTTTTGCAAAAATAGCGGGAGAAATGGTTTCTCTTGAAAGTGTAGAGCAATTAGCGGCTAAAGCTTCAGAAGGCAACCATGCTGTGGTGGCGGTAAATGATCTACGTCGAGGTGAGTCATTAGTGCTTTTTACAACCGATAAGCAACTTGATCGCAGTATGTTATCGGCATTAGCTAAATCCACTGGTGTGGCAGAAATTGCGGTACCAAAAGATATTCGTTTTCTCAAAGAAATTCCTGTTTTAGGAAGTGGCAAAACGGATTTTGTCTCGTTAAAGCAACTCGCTGAACAGGAAAATAATTAATGTCAGAGAATATAAGTCAGCCCCCATTACTGAGTAAGGGCATGAAAGCAGTATTATTATCACAGTTTCTTTCTGCATTTGCGGATAATGCTTTGTTATTTGCCATACTCGCTCAATTTAAATCAGCACTTTATCCAGAATGGAGCCAGCCTATTTTACAAATGGTGTTTGTGCTGGCTTATATTCTCTTAGCTCCTTTTGTTGGACAAGTTGCCGATCGCCAGCCTAAAGGTAGGGTGATGCTTACTGGTAATGCGTTAAAATTTGCCGGTGCTTTTCTTATTTGTATTGGAACCGATCCATTCTTAGGTTACGCCTTAGTGGGGATCGGCGCCGCCATTTATTCGCCTGCTAAATATGGTATTTTAGGTGAGTTAACCGATGGCGAGCGTTTAGTCAAAGCAAATGGCTTAATGGAAGCATCAACTATTGCGGCAATTTTATTAGGCTCTGTGATTGGTGGGCTTCTTTCCGATTGGAGCATTATCTTAGCATTAGCTGTCTGTGCGACAATGTATGCTTTGGCTGTATTGGTTAACTTTAGCATTCCCAAGTTATCACCTGCTCAAATAGGTCGAGGCTGGAATATTAAAAAAATATTCAATCAATTCTTAGCTGCTTGTGGCTCTTTATGGCGAGATAAAGAGAGCCGTTTTTCTCTGGTAGGAACAAGTATGTTTTGGGGGGCCGGCGTCACATTGCGTTTTCTATTAGTGCAATGGGTGCCTATAGCTTTGGGAATGACTGATAATACAACACCAACAATATTAAATGCGATGGTGGCGATTGGTATCGTGATTGGCGCTGGTTTAGCCGCTAAGTTTGTCACATTAAAAACGGTCCGTCGTTGTATGCCTGCCGGGGTTTTAATTGGCTTAGGTGTTGTTTACTTCTCATTACAAACCACCATTATTCCAGCCTATTTTATCTTAGTTGTTATTGGCATTTTTGGTGGCTTCTTTGTTGTACCATTAAATGCTTTGCTACAAGATAAAGGAAAGCATAGTGTGGGAGCGGGGAATGCCATTGCTGTACAAAATTTAGGTGAGAATACCGCAATGTTACTGATGCTAGGTTTGTTCTCACTAGTCACCAGTATGGGTATTTCCGTTATTACAATTGGTATTGGCTTTGGTGCTATCTTTGCGCTAGCAATTGGTGGATTATGGTTATGGGATTGCACCAGAAAGAGAGCTGAATAACGTTAATTGAGAGTCGAGGTGAAACAACCTTCATGATAAATAATGATGAAATGACCCATCTGAGCATTGAAGTCGGTCAGGCACTGCTAGAGCGAAAAAAAACGTTAACTACTGCAGAATCATGTACTGGAGGATGGATTGCAAAAGTCATTACTGATATAGCAGGTAGCTCAGATTATTATCATCGAGGTTTTGTGACTTACAGTAATCAAGCTAAACATGACATGATTGGTGTTGATGAGCAAACATTGTCTGATTTTGGTGCCGTGAGTGAACAAGTTGTCTGTGAGATGGCAAAAGGGGCACTGCTAACAGCAAATGCAGACTATGCTGTATCGGTTAGTGGTATTGCAGGTCCCGGTGGCGGTAGTGAAGAGAAGCCCGTTGGTTTAGTTTGGTTTGGCTTTGCAATAAAAACCCCAGAGGGGCTTCGAGTGGTTGCTAAACACTGTATTTTTAGTGGATCACGAGAGGAGGTGAGAGCCAAATCTGTGATTTTCTCTTTAAAATCAATTCTTAAAGAAATTATTAATAATTAACTTGATACTGTATGATTATACAGTATAATGAGTTTCAACAAGCAAAATCATATACGTTTTAATGGTAGTGACCCATCTTTATGCTTCACTGCCCAGAGGGAGATAACATGGCTATTGATGAAAACAAACAAAAAGCATTGGCCGCAGCACTTGGTCAAATTGAAAAGCAATTTGGTAAAGGTTCTATCATGCGTCTGGGCGAAGACCGTTCCATGAACGTAGAAACTATCTCTACAGGATCTTTATCATTAGACGTTGCTTTAGGTGCAGGTGGATTGCCACGTGGCCGTATTGTTGAAATCTATGGCCCTGAATCTTCTGGTAAAACAACCTTGACTCTACAAGTTATTGCCTCTGCTCAGCGTGAAGGAAAAATTTGTGCATTTATTGATGCTGAACATGCATTAGACCCAATTTATGCTCAAAAGCTAGGTGTCGATATCGATAATCTACTCTGCTCTCAACCTGACACAGGTGAACAAGCACTGGAAATTTGTGATGCATTATCTCGCTCTGGTGCGGTCGATGTTATTGTCGTGGACTCCGTGGCAGCATTAACACCAAAAGCTGAAATTGAAGGTGAAATTGGTGATTCACACGTTGGTTTAGCCGCACGTATGATGAGCCAAGCTATGCGTAAACTAGCGGGTAACCTTAAAAACTCTAATACACTGCTGATTTTCATTAACCAAATTCGTATGAAAATCGGTGTTATGTTTGGTAACCCAGAAACCACGACCGGTGGTAATGCGCTTAAATTCTATGCTTCTGTTCGTTTAGACATTCGTCGCATTGGCTCTGTCAAAAATGGTGATGAAGTCATTGGTAGTGAGACTCGCGTTAAAGTTGTTAAAAATAAAGTGGCTGCACCGTTTAAACAAGCTGAATTCCAAATTATGTACGGTGAAGGTATTAATACCTATGGCGAACTGATTGATTTAGGTGTTAAACATAAGTTAGTAGAGAAAGCAGGTGCTTGGTATAGCTACAATGGCGAAAAAATTGGTCAAGGTAAAGCTAACGCAACCAATTACTTAAAAGAACATCCTGAAATGTACAATGAGTTAAACACTAAATTGCGTGAAATGTTGTTAAATCATGCTGGTGAATTCACAAGTGCTGCGGATTTTGCAGGTGAAGAGTCAGACAGTGATGCTGACGACACAAAAGAGTAATTAGCTGGTTGTCATGCTGTTTGTGTGAAAATAGACCTTAAATCATTGGCTATCATCACGACAGCATCCCATTGAATAACTTGTTTGTATAAATTTTATTCAGATATCAAAGGAAGCCTTAAAAAAGCTTCCTTTTTGTTTTATGTAAAAATTAACCACTCAGTGGTAGTGAAAAATTAGTTTATTTTTCACTGTTTTTCTTTTTTTTTGCAATTTATTACTATTTTATCAGCAATAACAATATTTTTATCTTTGGGTGGTTTTACACTATGTAAGTGTTTATATAGTGAAGATTTGGTGATGTATTCTATTGGTTATTTATAACATCATATTTCTTTTACATGTTTGAAAAAACAGCATTAAAATAACTTGTTAGCATCTATCTATATAGATAATCAATCTCTTTGACTACGAGAGAAATGGATTTTTGCTACTTTATTATTTTAAATTTATCAGTAAATATATTTAGTTAAATGATTCTGGCGGGATTTTTATTCAGAAAAATTAAATATGTAATGGGAATATTGGCTTTTTTTGTTAATACAGATTTAGGATAGCTGTTGCGAGCAAATGAGCAAAATGCTATTGATAATAAACTAAAAATGACGAAAAAATTATTTAATAGTTTTATTATGAAATTATCGTCATTACCTTCTCATATCTTACAAAATTCGCCTCGATTTGGTTAAAACGACCTATCTTGAAGTATGTTGCTACTTTCAGAAAACTACTAGACGATTTACAATGTCAACTCGAATAAGTTTATCGGGGGTTTTACTTCTGAGCGAAGAAATTCTATCTTATCCCTACTTATGTATTCGTTGGCTAAGTAGAGGTAAAACTAAACCTCCTCTAACTAGATTTCTAATTTCTGTTTTTCCAGCTTGATTTCGGGATAATTATGAGCAAAAGCACCGCTGAGATCCGTCAGGCGTTTCTCGACTTTTTTCATACTAAAGGACATCAAATAGTACCAAGCAGTTCTTTGGTTCCAAATAATGATCCAACATTGCTGTTTACAAACGCAGGGATGAACCAATTTAAAGATGTATTTCTTGGATTGGACAACCGACCTTATTCCCGAGCGACAACCGCGCAACGTTGTGTGCGCGCGGGTGGTAAACATAATGATTTAGAAAATGTGGGTTATACAGCACGTCACCATACATTTTTTGAAATGTTAGGTAACTTTAGTTTTGGTGACTATTTCAAACATGATGCCATTAACTTTGCCTGGGAGTTATTAACCGGTAAAGAATGGTTTAACTTACCTAAAGAGAGACTTTGGGTAACCGTTTATGCCACTGATGATGAAGCTTATGATATCTGGAATAAAGAAGTCGGTGTTCCAGCTGAGCGCATTATTCGTATTGGTGATAATAAAGGCGCACCATTTGCTTCAGATAACTTCTGGCAAATGGGAGATACGGGGCCTTGTGGTCCATGTACTGAGATATTTTACGATCATGGTGATCATATTTGGGGGGGACCGCCAGGAACACCTGAAGAAGACGGTGATCGCTATATTGAGATCTGGAATATCGTCTTTATGCAGTTCAACCGTAAATCAGATGGTACAATGGATCCATTGCCGAAGCCTTCTGTTGATACGGGAATGGGATTAGAGCGTATTACTGCTGTACTACAGCATGTTAATTCTAACTATGATATTGATTTATTCCGCGCATTAATTAAATCCGTTGCTGAAGTGACTAATGCGACAGACTTAGCAAATAAATCATTACGTGTGATTGCCGACCATATCCGTTCTTGTTCTTTCCTTGTTTGTGATGGTGTCATTCCTTCTAATGAAGGTCGTGGCTATGTGCTACGTCGTATTATCCGTCGTGCTGTACGTCATGGTTATATGTTAGGTGCGAAAGATACTTTCTTCTATAAACTCGTTGCACCACTTATTGATGTAATGGCTGAAGCTGGTAAAGAGCTTAAGAATCAACAAGAAATCGTTGAAAAAGTACTTAAAACGGAAGAAGAGCAGTTTGCACGTACTTTAGAGCGCGGTTTACAATTATTAGATGAAGAGCTAGAAAAATTAACCGGTGATACTTTAGCGGGTGAAACGGCTTTCCGTCTTTATGATACATACGGTTTCCCATTAGATTTAACTGCGGATGTTTGCCGTGAAAGAAATATCAAAGTTGATGAAGAAGGCTTTGAACAGGCAATGGAAGAGCAACGTAAACGTGCTCGTGAATCTAGCGGTTTTGGTACTGACTATAACGAACTGATTAAAGTCGATAGTCGCAGTGATTTCTCAGGTTATGACCATAATGAGCAACAAGGTACTATTAATGCGATTTTCCATAATGGTCAAACAGTCACTGAGCTTAAAGCAGGTGAAGAAGGGATTATCTTCTTAGATAAAACGGCTTTTTATGCTGAGTCTGGTGGCCAAGTAGGTGATAAAGGTCTTCTAATTGGCAAAGATAGCCAGTTTGAAGTTACCGACACGCAAAAATATGGCAAGGCTATTGGTCATATTGGTAAAGTCATTTCTGGATCTTTTATTGTTAATCATAAGATCAATGCAGTCATTGATGTGGCTCGTCGTGATGCTATTCGCTTAAATCACTCAGCAACGCATTTATTGCATGCGGCATTACGCCAAGTATTAGGCACTCATGTTACCCAGAAAGGCTCTTTAGTTAACGATAAATATCTGCGTTTTGACTTCTCTCACTTTGAAGCAGTAAAACCAGAACAGTTACGTGAAATTGAAGACATTGTTAACGCGCAAATCCGCCTTAACTCGCCGGTTGTCACCGAGTTAATGGATCTTGAAGATGCGAAGCAAAAAGGTGCGATGGCACTCTTTGGTGAGAAATATGAAGAACGTGTTCGTGTTTTAACCATGGGGGATTTCTCAACTGAACTTTGTGGTGGTACTCACGCAGCCAGAACGGGTGATATTGGTCTATTCCGCATTATGAGTGAATCAGGGACTGCGGCCGGTATTCGCCGAATTGAAGCGATTACGGGGGCTACAGCGATTGAAAGTGTTCATGAGCAATCGGATCTGATTTCTCTTGTGGCTCATGCACTTAAAAGTGATGGTAGTAATTTAGTTGAGAAAATTAAAACGGTTCAAGAAAAATACCGTTCATTAGAAAAAGAACTTCAACAACTGAAAGATCAGCAAGCAGCTCAAGAAAGCTCCTCGTTAGGAAGCCAAGCTAAGAATGTGAAAGGTATCAAACTTTTAGTTCGTGAACTGAATAATGTTGAACCAAAAATGTTAAGAACAATGGTTGATGATTTAAAAAATCAATTAGGTTCAGCAATAATTGTACTTTCTACTATTTCTGATGGTAAAGTGAGCTTAATTGTCGGTGTGACTAAGGATTTGACTGCTAAAATAAAAGCAGGTGAGCTAATTAGTTTTGTCGCTCAGCAAATCGGTGGTAAAGGTGGTGGTCGCCCTGATATGGCACAAGCTGGTGGTACAGATGTTGAAGCGTTACCCGCTGCTTTAGCGAGTGTTGACGAGTGGGTAGAATCGCATCTTTAAGCGATAGCTACCTGAAAAAGCGTTATCCCTAGTTTTTAGGGGTAACGCTTTATGTAATATTGACAATCCGTTAAATAATCAATCACAAAATTTATATTTTGTTATGAAGTATGGGCTATATGTGATAAATAATGATTATACGAATTGACAATGTATGATGGATAATGGCCGGGAAATTCTAGAGACCCGACTCTTGTAAATTTTCAAGGAGCAAAGAATGCTTATTCTAACTCGTCGAGTTGGTGAAACGCTTATGATAGGCGATGATGTAACCGTAACCGTTTTAGGGGTTAAAGGTAATCAGGTACGTATTGGCGTAAATGCCCCCAAAGAAGTATCTGTCCATCGTGAAGAGATCTATCAACGAATTCAGGCCGAGAAAACTCAGCCCACAGATAACTACTAAGCAATCTCTTATTTTTAGCTAGTTACCCTTTCTTCGTAAGCGTCCACACTTTTGCCGGGTCTGGGCGCTTTTCTTTTCTATAGAACTTTCCATTTTCTTTCTCGTTCTTCACCTCGCTCTTTTGAACTGTATTTATTATTACACTATCCGCTTATTCTGATTGACAGAATTGAAAGTCTTTTTACTGCTTATCATTCGATTCATAATTATTAGTAGGGGGAATAAAATTATTCGTCGATGAGATAAAATGCTTGAATGATTTTTCATCAGCGATATCATGGTATTCAGTTCTTTTTTAGCCTTTCTTGCTGATAAACGCATCAGTTTGTTTGTGAAGTGTTCAAACGAACCTATATTCGTAAAAAGTTGAGAAAAATTGTTTGACTTCTCAGGCTGAGAAAGTAATATGTGCGCCACACAGAGACGAGATGTTCACAAAGAACTTCTTCGAGTGGTTCTAAATATGGTGAGATGGCCGAGAGGCTGAAGGCGCTCCCCTGCTAAGGGAGTATGCGGTCAAAAGCTGCATCGAGGGTTCGAATCCCTCTCTCACCGCCATTTAGATTTGCATCCTTAGCTCAGCTGGATAGAGTACTCGGCTACGAACCGAGCGGTCGGAGGTTCGAATCCTCCAGGATGCACCATATTCCAACCCCATGATTAAATGTATGGGGTTTTTATTTTGGTGCAAATAGTGAATAATTTGCATTAAAAGAGTAAAATTAAACAACGTGCATCCTTAGCTCAGCTGGATAGAGTACTCGGCTACGAACCGAGCGGTCGGAGGTTCGAATCCTCCAGGATGCACCACTTATTTCTCGACATTGCACAATGTAATGTGAGAGGCAAAAAGATAACGACGCATCCTTAGCTCAGCTGGATAGAGTACTCGGCTACGAACCGAGCGGTCGGAGGTTCGAATCCTCCAGGATGCACCATCTTTTTATAAAGTTAGCTTATCTTAGTTAAATTAGTACGACTGCATCCTTAGCTCAGCTGGATAGAGTACTCGGCTACGAACCGAGCGGTCGGAGGTTCGAATCCTCCAGGATGCACCATCTTTAAAGCCTCGCTTATCGCGGGGCTTTTTGCTTTTTCTCTTTCCTGTCTTTCCTGCATTGTTTATATCTTATCGATTTGTTTCGCATCAACTAATAACGCCGATATCATCTAATCAGCGACAATTTGGTGACTTTGCGATAAAGTAACTGTTATCTACTTATTAACATTAACCAACGCGGGAGGTCACCTTTGATCCCGGACGTATCTAAAGCGCTTTCTTGGTTGGAAGCCCATCCTAAAGTTTTATGTGGTATCCACCGTGGTATAGAGCGAGAAACCTTAAGAGTTACTCCTGATGGTCATTTAGCGGCTACAGGACACCCTGTCGAGCTAGGTAAGTCACTCACTCACAAATGGATCACGACAGATTTTGCTGAGTCGCTGTTAGAGTTTATTACTCCTGTTGACGATAATATTGATCACACCTTACATTTTTTAAGTGATTTGCATCGCTATACTGCACGTCATTTAACCAATGAGCGTATGTGGCCGATGAGTATGCCTTGCTTTATTGAAGCCGAAGATAAAATAACATTAGCGCAATTTGGTACCTCTAATGTTGGGCGTTTTAAGACGTTATATCGTGAAGGGCTGAAAAATCGTTATGGTGCGTTAATGCAAACTATTTCTGGTGTGCATTACAATTTTTCGTTACCTATCGAATTTTGGCAAGCGTGGGCAAATATCACCGATGAAGAAACAGGTAAAGAGGCGATTTCAGACGGTTATTTACGTTTGATCCGTAATTACTACCGTTTTGGTTGGATAATTCCTTTTTTCTTTGGTGCTTCGCCAGCTATTTGTGGTTCATTCTTAAAAGGTCGAAAAACCAATTTACCCTTTGAAAATACCCCTAAAGGCGCCAAATACTTACCTTATGCAACTTCGTTGCGCTTAAGTGATTTAGGCTATACCAATAAGTCACAGAGTGATTTAGATATTACTTTTAATCATCTAGAGACTTATGTGAAAGGTTTGAAAAAGGCTATTCATAAACCGTCAGAAGAATTTGCTAAATTAGGTGTAAAGAAAGACGGTAAGTATATTCAATTAAATACTAACGTATTACAAATTGAAAATGAATTATATGCGCCTATTCGTCCTAAACGCGTAGTCAAAGGGGATGAATCACCTTCTGATGCATTATTACGTGGTGGTATCGAATATATCGAGGTTCGCTCATTAGATATCAATCCATTTACGCCTATCGGCGTTGATGAAACACAAATCCGTTTCTTAGATTTATTCTTGATTTGGTGTGTATTAGCGGATGCACCAGAAATGAATGCAGAAGAATTGGCCTGCTGTCGTGCAAATTGGAATAACGTTATTCTAGAAGGGCGTAAGCCAGGTCAAGTTATTGGCATGGGTTGTGGTGAAAGAAAAGAGCCATTAGCACAAGTGGGGAAAGCGCTTTTTGCTGACTTACAGCGCGTAGCTAAGGTATTAGATAGCTGTTCTGGAACTAAATATCTAGAAGTTTGCCTTAAGTTAGAGGAAATGTTTGATAATCCGCAATTAACCTTCTCTGGCAGATTATTAGAAAAAATTAAAGCACAAGGTATTGGCGATTATGGTCTATCTTTAGCTGAAGAATATCATCAACAATTAGTCAATACCGCTTATGAAGTGTTAACAGATGATGCTTTTGAACATGAGAGAATTTCATCTATTAAACGTCAGGCAGACTTAGAAAAGAGTGATACCATTTCTTTCGATGAATATTTGAAGCTCCATGCTGGGCCAAATAATGATGGTGTGGCTTCTTAAAACTCAGATAGAAAAAAGCCACACTAAAATTTGTGTGGCTGAATAAATTCTATAGAGAAATAGGGATGATAACATTTTGCGCGTATTCATTACTAAGACCGAGGCGCTCGCAGAAAGTTTCATGTTCTCTTAAAAATATTTAAAAATTTTCTTAGGAGGTTTTTTATGCCGTTATTGGATAGCTTTACTGTTGACCATACACGTATGTCTGCACCTGCGGTACGCGTTGCTAAAACGATGAAAACACCCTCTGGTGATACTATTACCGTTTTTGACTTACGCTTTACTGTCCCAAATAAAAAAGCCATGCCTGAGAAAGGAATTCATACGTTAGAGCACTTATTTGCAGGTTTCATGCGTAATCACTTAAATGGTGAAGGTGTTGAGATCATCGATATTTCGCCAATGGGATGTCGTACAGGCTTTTATATGAGCTTAATTGGTCAGCCTGATGAGCAACGTGTTGCTAATGCATGGAAGGCAGCTATGGAAGATGTATTGAAGGTTAAAGATCAAAACCATATTCCTGAGCTTAATGTCTACCAATGTGGGACTTATGAAATGCACTCGTTAGCTGAAGCTCAAGATATTGCACGAGACATTTTATCTCACACTATTGGCATTAATCATAATGATGAATTAGCACTACCAGAAGACAAACTCAAAGAGTTACAAATCTAGTTACAGTTGCTTTATAGATAAAGAGACAATAACTCAAGCTATTTGATCTTGATTTGTTGTCTCTTTTAATTTGATGGGTGATTTATCATAACGGCCAACGCCAATTACATTGAACCGCTATTAATAATCGCTAGTGGCGAGAGGGCGTAAGATGGCGGATCAAGGCTTTCTTAATCACATTGTCTTGCACTTCCAACACTTCAAATTCATAACCATCAATCGTTATTTTGGCACCTACTACGGGTAAATCACCTAACTCTTCAATAATAACCCCATTAATTGTTCGAGCTTCATTTTCTGGTAAATGGCAAGCAAAGGCTTTATTGATATCTCGGATATTGGTTGTGCCATCCACTAATAGTGAACCATCTTTTTGTGGGATCACTTCTTCTGCTAAAGAAGGAGACATTGAGGTAGTAAAATCACCGACAATCTCTTCTAGGATATCTTCAACAGTGACTAATCCTTGAATTTCACCATATTCATCGACGACAATACCGGCTTTTTCATTATTACGTTGAAAATTAACTAGTTGTAAGCTAAGTGGTGTACTTTCTGGGATAAAATAGATTTTATCAGCCGCTTTAATCAAAATTTGTTTAGTAAATTCTTTCTTCTCTGTCATAAGACGGTAAGCTTCGCGTACTCGTAGCATACCAATGACATCATCGAGGGTATCACGATAAAGGACAATACGCCCATGGGGGGAGTGAGTTAACTGTCTGACAATGGATTTCCACTCATCATTGACATCAATACCAAAAATTTCATTTCTCGGCACCATAATATCGCCAATAGTCACTTTTTCTAAATCCAAAATAGAAATCAGCATATTTTGGTTACGCTGTGACAGTTTCGATTTTGATTCATTCACAATGGTGCGTAGTTCTTCTTTTGATACCGCATTACCCTGTATTACGGGGGATTTAATACCGAAAATGCGCATAAACACTAAGGTAATTTGGTTAAAAAACCACACAACGGGCAACATGATTTTCTGTAAAGGTGACAAAAGAACGCTACTTGGATAAGCGAAACGTTCTGGATAAAGCGCTGCGATAGATTTTGGTAGTACCTCAGCAAAAATAAGAATGACAAAGGTTAATACACCTGTTGCAATAGCTACTCCTGCATCACCATATAAACGCATTCCTACAATAGTGGCGAGAGCGGAGGCGACAATATTAATCAGGTTATTACCAATTAATACTAAGCTAATCAATCTATCGGGACGCTGTAATAGTTTTTCTACTCTTTTGGCTGAGCGATTACCTTGCTTGGCCGCGTGGCGTAGCCGATAACGATTGATAGTCATCATGCTAGTTTCAGTGCCTGAAAAATAGGCTGAGGCAAAGATCATACCGATAAGTATGATAATGAGCGTTGTTGTCGACACATGCTCCAAAATTGAGTTCCTTTTGCTACCTTAAAATGAAAAGATTAATTAAGCATTAACTCTTGCAATAAACGATTACCAAAAAAAGCTAATGTCAAAATAATGGCACCGATCAGGTTAAAAATAACCACTTTTTTCCCACGCCAACCCTCACGGAAGTGTCCCCATAATAAAATGATGTAGACAAACCACGCAATAATAGAAAATATTGATTTATGGATATTTTCTTTACCAAAGATATTATCCATATATAACAGGCCGGTACACAAGGTTAATGTCAGTAATACTACCCCCACTTGGGTAATATGAAACATTTTACGTTCAATTGACATTAATGGTGGCATTTGTGGTGAAAATTTTAGTTTCTTATTTTTTAGTTGATAGTCGAGCCAGCTGAGTTGTAAGGCATATAAAGCAGCAATTAACAAAGTGGCGTAACTTAATAAAGCAAGCCCAATATGAATAAAGAGCGATGTGCTACTTTCAAGGTGGGTGACAAACTCACCTGGCATCAAGGCGGCAATAATGAGATTGACTATGGAAAAGCAATAAACAATAGGCAGCAAAAACCAAGCTCTACCACGGGAAGCAACAATGGTCATGATAACGCAGACCATTAAACTGACCACCGCCCCTAAATTGGTGAGTGACAGATTTTGCCCGCTATGTGGACGGAAAATCAAAAATTTTAATGAGATAGCATGGGTCACAAGGGCGACCACCGCAAAAAGCAGCGCTAATCCACGGTATCCATTTTGCTCTTTTCTCAGCAAACTGGGGAGAATAAACACCAGACTGAGTAAATAAGCGCAGACAGCAACGATAGAGATTGATATAACGGGCATAGTTTCGCTTACATAATAGGGTACATAATTGCTTAGTATAGCGCTAGGTGAATTCCGCTCCAACTATTGAAGTCATTAAGCGTAAATCTCTATGCAGAGATCTGCGCGTCATCGTGATATAATCGATAAAATAGACGACAGACAAGCCCAACTTTAACACTGAGCTAAGATAATGTTTGAGAATTTAAGTGACAGATTATCGCGCACATTGCGCAATATCAGCGGCAGAGGCCGACTGACCGAAGAAAACATTAAAGACACACTGCGCGAAGTGCGTATGGCTTTATTAGAAGCTGATGTGGCTTTGCCCGTGGTTCGTGAGTTTATTGCACGTGTCAAAGAGAGTGCAGTAGGTCATGAAGTTAACAAAAGTCTGACCCCAGGTCAGGAGTTTGTCAAAATTGTACAAAATGAGCTGGTAAATGCGATGGGAGAGGTCAATAACGATCTTGACCTTTCAGCTCAGCCTCCTGCCGTGGTATTAATGGCTGGTTTACAGGGTGCGGGTAAAACGACAAGTGTTGCTAAACTCGGTAAATTTTTAAAAGAGAAAAAGAAGAAAAAAGTATTAGTAGTTTCTGCTGACGTCTATCGTCCCGCAGCGATTAAACAACTGGAAACCTTAGCCGAAACGGTTGGTGTTGACTTTTTCCCTTCAACGGTACAAGAAAATCCCGTCACCATTGCTAGCAATGCGTTAAAACATGCTCAGCTCCAATTTTATGATGTATTGCTGGTGGATACTGCGGGTCGTTTACATGTTGATGAAGGCATGATGGAGGAGATCCAACTTCTTCATAAAGCAATCAATCCAGTAGAAACCCTATTCGTTGTTGATGCAATGACAGGGCAAGATGCTGCTAACACCGCAAAAGCCTTTAATGAAGCACTCCCTTTAACAGGGGTGGTATTAACTAAAGTTGATGGTGATGCTCGTGGTGGTGCCGCATTATCTATTCGTCATATCACAGGGAAACCAATTAAATTCCTCGGTGTTGGTGAAAAAACAGAAGCATTAGAACCTTTCCATCCCGATCGTATTGCCTCACGTATTTTAGGCATGGGCGATGTTCTTTCATTAATTGAAGATATCGAAAGTAAAGTTGACCGAGCGCAAGCTGAAAAGCTGGCAACTAAACTAAAAAAAGGGGACGGTTTTGATTTAAATGATTTCTTAGATCAGTTAAAGCAAATGAAAAACATGGGGGGCATGGCGAGTATGCTAAGTAAAATGCCCGGCATGTCTCAGGTACCTGATGCGGTGAAATCACAAATGGACGACTCAATTTTAGTCAAAATGGAAGCTATTATTAGCTCAATGACGAAAAAAGAGCGCCAAAAACCTGAAATCATCAAAGGTTCTCGTAAACGTCGTATTGCGATGGGATCGGGAACACAAGTGCAAGACGTCAACCGCTTATTAAAGCAGTTTGATGATATGCAACGTATGATGAAAAAGATGAAGAAGGGCGGCTTGGCTAAGATGATGCGTGGCATGAAAGGTATGATGCCACCAGGCTTTCCAGGTCGCTAAAAGCAAAAAGTCCGAAAAAAACGTCGCTTTGGATTGCTTTTTTCGCCAAAGTGAGTAAACTTTTCGGGCTTTTTATATGACAACCGGACGCCATTCCTCGATGGGGTCTGGTTGTTTTGTTAACTAATGAGGATGTTATGGTAACAATTCGTTTAGCTCGTGGCGGCGCAAAAAAGCGTCCGTTTTACCAAGTAGTCGTGACCGATAGCCGCAATGCGCGTGATGGTCGTTTTATTGAACGTGTAGGTTTTTATAACCCACTGGCAACCGGTAATGCAGAAGAATTACGTTTAGACGTAGACCGTGTTGAACATTGGGTTGCTCAAGGCGCAACTGTTTCAGAACGTGTTGCTGGCCTGATCAAATCAGCGAAGAAAAGCGCTTAATCTGTCGCGGTGGTAACAATGAGCGAACAAAAAACCTTTAAAGAGCCTGTAGAACCTATTGTTATGGGTAAGTTGGGCTCACCTTACGGGATCCGTGGTTGGCTCAGAGTTTTTTCTTCCACCGAACATGCCGAAAACATTTTTGAATATCAACCGTGGTTTATTCAACGACATGGTCAATGGGAATCCATTGAGATAGAAACTTGGAAACACCACAATCAAGATATTATCGTCAAGCTAAAAGGTATTGACGACAGAGATGCTGCAAATATTTTGACTAATTTTGAAATTGTCGTAAGTGCTACACAACTTCCTGATCTAGACGGTGAGTATTACTGGAAAGATCTGATGGGTTGTCAGGTAGAAACTGACAAGGGCTACGATTTAGGTGTCGTTAACGACATGATGGAAACGGGCTCAAATGACGTCATGGTAATCAAAGCAAATCTGAAAGATGCATTCGGTGTCAGGGAGCGGTTAGTTCCGTTTCTTGATGGGCAGGTTATCAAGAAAGTCGATCTCTCAGCGAAAAAAATTATCGTTGATTGGGATCCTGGTTTTTAGATTCTCCGGTTAACGGTTCTCAACAGTGGGACAGTGCAAATGTGGATTGGGGTAATTAGCCTATTTCCTGAAATGTTCCGCGCTATAACCGAGTACGGGGTGACTGGTCGGGCAGTGAAGCATGGTCTGCTGAATGTGGAATGTTGGGATCCCCGAGATTTCACTTATGACAGACATCATACAGTAGATGATCGCCCTTATGGCGGTGGTCCCGGTATGTTGATGATGGTACAACCGTTAAGGGAAGCTATTCATCAAGCAAAAGCTGCGGCAGGTGATGGTGCAAAGGTGATTTATTTATCACCTCAAGGGCGCAAACTCGATCAACAAGGTGTTTGCGAATTGGCCACAAATGAGAAATTAATTCTGGTTTGCGGTCGGTACGAAGGAATAGATGAGCGTGTCATTCAGACCGAAATCGATGAAGAGTGGTCTGTTGGTGATTACGTATTAAGTGGTGGGGAACTCCCTGCCATGATAATGATAGATGCAGTAGCACGTTTTGTTCCTGGTGTTCTTGGACATGCGGCTTCGGCGAAAGAAGACTCTTTTGCAGAAGGATTACTGGATCATCCTCACTATACTCGTCCAGAGGTGTTAGATGGTATGGCGGTTCCGGCAGTGTTACTGTCTGGTAATCACGCTCATATTAATCGCTGGCGTATGAAACAATCGCTGGGCCGGACCTGGCTAAGAAGACCTGAGCTTCTGGAAAGCCTAGCTCTGACTGACGAGCAAAGAGTGCTGTTAGCAGAATTCCAGCAGGAACATTTGCAAAGAACAGCAGAGTAAGTCTGACACAAAGTGTCATTAATATCAGTTTACCTAGGGTAAGAGAGTTATTATGAGCAATATTATTAAACAAATCGAACAAGAACAAATGAAGCAAGATGTACCTTCATTTCGTCCAGGCGATAATGTAGAAGTTAAGGTATGGGTCGTTGAAGGTTCTAAAAAACGTCTGCAGGCATTCGAGGGCGTGGTTATCGCTATTCGTAACCGCGGTCTGCACTCTGCATTTACTGTTCGTAAAATTTCTAATGGCGAAGGTGTTGAGCGTGTATTCCAAACTCACTCCCCAGTCGTAGATAGCATCACAGTTAAACGTCGTGGTGCGGTTCGTAAAGCTAAACTGTACTACCTGCGTGAGCGTTCAGGTAAGGCTGCACGTATTAAAGAGCGTCTTAACGCTAAATAATACGCTTTCGCACATCCGAAAGTTATGGTTAAAAGGCCAGCATCAGCTGGCCTTTTTTTGACTATAACCTGCTCTATTTCCTCTAATGTCTTCTATCTTTTTATAAGCACTCGACAATAACTCACCTCCTTGCCTATTTTTCTCATCATTAAATAACATCTCTTATAAAGTCGTTTCATCTGCTAGGTGAAGGCCAATTTCTTGCGAGTGTAAAATTAAAATTACAGTCTGCTATTTTTATTTTATCTTGGTCACATTTTTTGTGTTATTTTGATATTTATAATCTATTGATTTATAAAGATAAATCTAACAACATCCCTATTATGTAAACATATAATTACGATTATACCTTTTTTATTGAAAATATGGATTGATTTCTTTACATTGCATGTTATCTTATCGTTTAGACACACAAAAATCACAATGACAGACATAAAAAAGGTAAAGATTATGATCATGCAAAAAGACGCACTCAATAATGTCAACATCAGCGAAGAGCTGGTGTTAATTACGCCGGAAGAGTTAAAACAAAAATACCCGTTGAGTCGTAATGATCTGCATGCCATTACTCAATCACGTCAAACTATTTCTGAAATTGTTCAACGTCGTGATCCGCGTTTATTAGTGGTATGTGGCCCTTGTTCTATTCATGATGTCGATGTTGCGTTAGATTACGCAAAACGTCTAAAAGTCTTAGCGTCTGAGTTAAGTGATAGTCTGTATATTGTGATGCGTGTCTATTTTGAAAAACCTCGTACAACAGTTGGTTGGAAAGGTTTAATTAGTGATCCGTTTATGGATGGCAGTTTTGAGATGGAAAAAGGCTTACATATTGCCCGTAAACTATTAACAGAGTTGGTTCAGTTAGGTTTACCTTTAGCTACGGAAGCCTTAGATCCTAACAATCCTCAATACTTAGGTGATTTATTTAGTTGGTCAGCTATTGGGGCAAGAACGACCGAATCTCAGACCCATCGTGAAATGGCATCAGGTTTATCAATGCCTGTCGGTTTTAAAAATGGTACAGATGGTAATTTAGATACGGCTATTAATGCGATGAAAGCGGCTTCTATGCCACATCGTTTTATGGGCATTAATCAATCAGGACAAGTCTGTTTATTACAAACACAAGGCAATCCTGATGGACATGTTATTTTGCGTGGGGGTAAGAAACCTAATTACCATGAAGAAGATGTCGCGTTATGTGAAGCTCATATGATAAAAGCGGGATTAACACCATCATTGATGATTGATTGTAGTCATGGTAATTCAAATAAAGATTTTCGTCGTCAATCTGTCGTGGTTGATTCAGTGATTGAGCAAATTAAAAAAGGTAATCAATCAATAACAGGAATTATGTTAGAAAGCCATATTAATGAAGGCAATCAGTCATCAGAGCAGCCCCGTAGTGAGATGAAGTACGGTGTTTCTGTTACTGATGCATGTATTAGCTGGGAAACCACTGAATCGGTGTTAAGAAATCTGCATCAGCAAATTTCGCCAGTTTTAGCACAGCGTGCAGCGCAACTAAGAAAAGTTAGCTAACCCAATAACACTTTAATAAGAAGAGGCAAGCATAGATGGCTGAAGAATTACAAAATTTGCGAGAGCAAATTGATCAGGTGGATAAAACATTGCTTTCTTTACTCGCCAAAAGAATGCAATTGGTAGCAGAAGTGGGAGAAGTTAAAAATCGCCACGGGTTACCTATCTATGCACCAGATAGAGAAGCCGCAATGCTTGCTTCTCGACGTAATGAAGCAGAAAAAATGGGTATTTCTGCTGATTTAATTGAAGATGTTTTACGTCGAGTAATGAGAGAGTCATATAGCAAAGAAAATGATAAAGGCTTTAAAACACTTAATCCCCAATTAGGCAAAATTGTCATTGTGGGGGGGAACGGAAAAATGGGGAGGCTTTTTTCTCGTCTCTTTACACTTTCTGGCTATCAAGTGGAAAGTCTTGAAGCGGATGAGTGGCAAAGTAAATCTCCGGCTATTTTTGCGGATGCCGGTATGGTGATAATCAGTGTCCCAATCCATTTAACGGTTGATGTTATTAAGCAATTACCGCCCTTGCCAGAAAATTGTTTATTGGTAGATTTAGCCTCAATCAAGCAAGCGCCTTTAGAGGCGATGTTAAAAGCACATAATGGCCCTGTTTTAGGACTACATCCAATGTTTGGTCCAGATGTGCCAAGTTTAGCAAAACAAGTTATCGCTTATTGTGAAGGGCGAGATTTATCACATTTTGAGTGGTTGCTTGAGCAACTTATGGTGTGGGGAGCAAGAGTAGAGGCTATTACTGCACAAGAGCACGATAAAAATATGAGTTTTATCCAAGCATTGCGACATTTTACTACTTTTGCATATGGGCAACATTTGGTGAAAGAGAATGTCGATTTAGCCAGTTTATTAAGATTATCTTCTCCCATCTATCGTTTAGAGCTAGCGATGATTGGTAGGCTCTTTGCTCAAGATCCACAATTATATGCCGATATTATTTTATCTTCACAAGAAAACATTAACTTGATCCGTAGATATCATCATTCATTAGGTGAAGCTATAGCCTTATTAGATATAAACACAAAAGATGAATTTATTGGCTCATTTAATAATGTAAGTGATTGGTTCGGTGATTATGCTTCACAATTTATGAAAGAGAGTGGTGCGTTATTACAAAAAGCCAATGATAGCCGGATTTAGTATAAATATACATAAACGCTATACCTAATACTTATAGTAAGAAAAACGAATGACAGGTTATGTTATTCGTTTTTTATTTTATATGTTATATCTTGCGATAAATATTACCACTCATCATCACAAGGGGGCCAAACACAGCGAGTAGATTGTTGGGTATTGCTATTATGTTGACAATACTGATTAACAGTGCTGGTATCTTTGATTTTATTATCCCAAGTATAAGCGCTAGCATAAAAAGCGAATAAACTTGATAGTATAAAAATAATTAATTTCTTCATTTTCTTCTCCTAACGTTGATAGTTATAACTTAATAATCTTTCGGAACGGGGCATGGGCTTACGGTACAGCGAGTTGAACTTATATGGTGATCTAATGAATAGGAGTAATAGCCTTTTCCTTTATGAGCACTATCAACGAAATTCAAATAGCTCAAACCTAGCAGTAACATGATAATTGTATGCATATCTATTCCTTACTTATTCAATATTCACAATGAATAAAACCAATATACATTTAGAAAAAATGAATGAAATTTCTATTTTTAGTAATCACCTAATAATGACAACATTATATTATTTTTAATTTATTTGTTATGTAATTGTTGTCTATGGGTTTAATTAGTTAATGATAAATGTTCAAGAATGTCTTTTCTTTTTAAGCTATTTGTCGGTGAGATCTTAAATTTGCATAAAATAATTAACGGATATTAAAACTATAACAACGATCAAAAAAATACCTATAACAGATGCCGTAAATTATATTGGTCGACGTTGTTTTTTTGCAAAAAGTGCTAACGATTTAATTGTATTATTTTTTATTTCTATTCCGATGCGTTTTTTAAGGGGTTAATGATGGATTTTATAATACAACTAGCCATTATATTAGTTTGTTTATTTTATGGAGCAAGGAAAGGGGGAATTGCATTAGGTCTATTAGGCGGAGTGGGGCTGGTTATTTTAGTCTTTATTTTTAATTTACCTCCGGGTAAACCGCCTGTCGATGTGATGTTAGTGATTATTGCTGTCGTCTCTGCATCTGCAACGTTACAAGCATCGGGTGGTTTAGATGTTATGTTGCAAATAGCTGAAAAATTATTAAGAAAAAATCCGAAGTATATTTCTATTGTTGCACCTCTCGTTACCTGTACCCTGACTATATTATGTGGTACTGGACATGTGGTTTATACCATTTTGCCTATTATCTATGATGTATCGATTAAAAATAATATTCGTCCAGAAAGACCGATGGCAGCCAGTACCATTGGTTCACAAATGGGAATTATCGCAAGTCCTGTATCTGTTGCGGTCGTCACCTTAGTGGCAATGTTAGGTAATGTCACTTTTAATGGTAAGCATCTTGAGTTTTTAGATTTATTAGCGATTACCATTCCATCAACCTTTATTGGTATTTTAGCCATTGGGATTTTTAGCTGGTTTAGAGGTAAAGAGTTAGATAAAGATCAGCGCTTCCAAGATTTTATTTCCATACCAGAGAATCATGATTACGTTTATGGTGATACTGCAACATTGTTAGATAAGAAATTACCAATGAAAAATTGGGTAGCAATGTGGATATTCTTAGGTGCGATTGCGGTTGTTGCTGTATTAGGTGCATTTTCTGAATTACGTCCCGTATTTAATAATAAACCATTATCTATGGTATTAGTTATTCAAATGTTTATGTTATTAGCGGGCGCTTCTATTATTATTATTTGTAAAACTAATCCCTCACTTATTTCTAAAAATGAAGTTTTTCGCTCCGGTATGATAGCCATTGTGGCGGTCTATGGTATTGCTTGGATGGCAGAAACCATGTTCTCTGCACATATGAAAGAAATAGAAGCTGCATTAGGACAATTAGTTCGTGAGTATCCTTGGGCTTATGCCGTTGTCTTATTACTTGTTTCTAAGTTTGTTAATTCACAAGCCGCCGCATTAGCCGCAATAGTCCCCTTGGCTTTAGGTATTGGTATTGATCCTGCCTATATTGTTGCTTCAGCACCGGCGTGTTATGGCTATTATATTCTTCCTACTTACCCCAGTGATTTAGCCGCTATCCAATTTGACCGTTCAGGAACAACACGTATAGGTCGTTTTGTTATTAATCATAGCTTTATTTTACCGGGATTAATTGGTGTTACTGTTTCTTGTATTTTTGGCTGGGTATTTGCTGCTATGTATGGTTTTTTATAATTAGCTAAATTATCCTGGGAATAGAGTCATAAAAGTAGAAAAGCCAGATAACAATAAGCTATCTGGCTTTTGGTTATAAAGTAGGGTAATAAGCTATTGTATTTCAACGGGTACAATATTTTCTGAAGGATAGCATCCTAATACTTTGAGTGAACGAGATGTTTTTGATAAGTCATGTAATGCTTTTTGCATATTGATATCCCGTAAATTAGCTTGTACATCAATATAAAACATCTCTTCCCAAGGTGTACCATTTATTGGGCGAGACTCTAATTTAGTCATAATAATGCTGTATTGTTTTAAGGTAATTAAAGCATCAACTAATGCCCCTGCTTGTTGCCCCGTTGCCATTAAAAAGGTGGTTTTTGCAGGTACTTGTTCTGATACATCAATAGGTTTACGGGCAATCACAATAAAACGAGTAACATTAATTTGTTGATTAGCTAAATTACTAGCAAGTGGTGTTAAATTATAAAGCGATCCGCCAGCTTCACTGCCAATAGCGGCTACATGGGGAGATTGTGCTAATGCAACTTTTTCCATTGCCGCGGCTGTGCTTTCACAATATTCAATTTTCCAGTGAGGGTATTGATTTAAATAGTGACTGCACTGTTGGAAGGGTTGCGGATGGCTATAAATAGTGTGTAATTCTTCTAGGCTACTCTTAACTGCTGTTAATAAAGCATGGTTTATCGGAATACGAATTTCGCCAACAATCGACAGCGAGGTGGTTTGTAGTAAATCATAAACATCATTAATTGCACCAGAGCTGGTGTTTTCAATAGGTAGTAAACCGTAATCCGCTTGTCCTGTTTCTACCAGTGTAAAAATATCTTCAAATTTATGGCAAGTGCAATCAACAAAAGTATCAAAATGGCGGGCTGCATATTGGCGAGCGGCAATATGAGAATAAGAACCTTTAGGGCCTAAATAAGCAATTCTTGCAGATTCATTTGCAGTCGCATTAAGGTGTTGCTGTAAAATGGCTTGCTGCGTGAGCACCGAATCTTCGATGATCATTTGGAAAATACGGCTGATATAAAAGCCATCTAATCCAACGTTTTTCCCTTTTTCGATTAATAGTTCAAGCAGTTCACGCTCACGGTTTTTATCTCGAATAGGGCGGTGGGTATTTAATTTAAATTGGGCAACTTCAGTCGATAATTGGCGTCTTTGAGCTAATAGTGAAAGTAGTTCAGAATCTAGCGCAGTGATTTTATCTCTGATTGCTAATAAATCGAGTTTTTCCATGTTAGTGCCCTATACTTTTGTATCGTACCATTTTAAATAAAAAAGCCTCCATTTTGGAGGCTATTGTCGTTCTTACTTTTCTTTCTGAAATAAACAAAGCCTCTTTAAGAATAGAGTAAAAAGAAAAAGAAGAATGGCAAAAAAGAGTGAGTCATCATTATATGGATTGATTAACTATTTAACATATAGCTATCAAACATGATGATGGGTGAGGAGTCAAGAAAAATACAATAAAAAGCGCATCACGAGGATGCGCAGAGGCGTTTTGAGTCAGTGAATTATTCTAATTTTTAATCAAGCTTCACTACTTATATTTCATTTACGAGTAAATTTTCTTCTTTTAAGCTATTGGCCGCACGTCGAGACTCATTTTTATGCTGAACTTTATTTAATTGACGTTCCAATTTTGCCAAGAGATCATTAATTGCCGCATACATATCAACATGTTGTGCGTTTGCTACAAGTTGTCCATTCGGAGTATGAATACTTGCATCAACACTAAAACCTTTTGGATCCTTAGTGAGAATAATATGAGGGTTGATTAAATTTACCTGCCATTTGTTAAGTTTAGTTAAACGGCTTTCAATGTGTTCACGTAGTGCTGGGGTAATGTCCATTTGTTTGCTAGTGATATTTATAATCATATAGTTACCTCTTTATTACTCCATCTTGGATAGGTTCAGAATATCGTGATACACAATTTAAAACATGATCAAGATCACTTTTTGTTAGAAGTTTATATAACAAGTAATAGAAACGTGACAAATGATAAATAGCTGAAAAAGAGTGCTTGTAGAGTCGTGTTTATTCGTTCATATTAAGAGGGTTGGTCTGATGAAAAGTAAGTTTTTAGCCTTTGAATTAGCATAAAAAAACAGCAGCGCTAGGCTGCTGTTTTTGATAGTAAAAATGTTTAAGCAGGGTTGGCTGCAATCAGTGAGGCAACTTTATCTGCTTCTTGAGTTAAGCCTAGTTTTTTGTAGGCATTTTCCATATACACAAGCGCTTCACGTGTAGCTTCGGTATCTGGATAATCACGCATCATTTGTTCAACTCGATTAATAACCGCGACATAAGCCCCTCGTTTGGTATAGAATTTCGCAACAGAGAGTTCATATTTCGCTAAACGGTTTTTAAGAAAAACAAGACGCTTTGTGGCATCTGCTGTGTAGAGGCTATCAGGATAGTAGCGAACTAACTGGCTAAAGTCTTTGAAAGCCACTCTTGCATGCTGAGGATCACGGTCTGAGCGATCAATACCAAAGAATCCTTGTAATGCACTATCATCTAATGCCTGAGCGGTTAACCCACGCATATATAGAACATAGTCAATATTTGGATGGGTTGGGTTTAATCGCATAAAGCGGTCAATAGCGGAAATCGCCATTGGTAACTCAGCTGATTTATAATAAGCATAAATCAGATCAAGCTGAACTTGTTGTGAGTAAGGACCAAAAGGATAGCGATTATCGAGAGACTCCAGTTGTTTGATAGCCGCTCCATAATTGCCATCTAGCAATTTTTCTTGGCTTGTTGCATAAAGCTCAGAAGGAGACATATCAGCAGTTGCGTCTTTGTCTGAACTAGAACAGCCAGAAAGTAACAGGCTTACAGTGGCCGCTGCCACTAGGTATTTCATGCGTCTCATCACGTATTGATTATCCTCTGAATAGGTTTGGGAGTCTCTCCGTGAAGCTCCCTGAAATCGGTTATACTATAACTCATTTTAAATGAAACGGCTGTGCCGTCAAAATACTAACTTAATATAGAAACTATTTATGTCTCAACAAATACGACTTAATGCTACAGTCGCAGATTCACAGCTGGGTCAACGCTTAGATCAGGCTTTGGCCGAATTGTTCCCTGATTATTCAAGATCACGCATAAAAGAGTGGATCTTAGACAATAGAGTGCAGGTTAACGATAAAATCATCAATAAGCCAAAAGAAAAAATGCTTGGCGGTGAAAAAATTGAAGTCGATGCCTTAATCGAAGAGGATGTTCGTTGGGAGCCTCAGAATATTCCGTTAAATATCGTCTATGAAGATGATGATATTTTGGTGATTAATAAACCAAGAGATCTTGTTGTTCATCCCGGTGCAGGTAATCCTGATGGCACCGTATTAAATGCACTTCTTTATCGTTATCCAGAGATTGTTAATGTTCCCCGCGCTGGTATTGTTCATCGTTTAGATAAAGATACAACAGGTTTGATGGTTGTTGCAAAAACAGTTCCCGCTCAAACTCACTTGGTAGAAGCATTACAGCGTCGCGAAATCACCCGTGAATATGAAGCGGTTGCAACAGGGAGGATGACAGCAGGAGGGCTGGTTAATGAGCCAATTTCTCGACATCCCACCAAACGTACCCATATGGCAGTGCACCCAATGGGAAAACCTGCGGTGACACATTATCGTGTTATGGAACATTTCCGTGCCCATACCCGCTTACGTTTGCGTCTAGAAACCGGTCGAACTCACCAAATTCGTGTCCATATGGCTCATATCCATCATCCATTAATTGGTGATCAACTGTATGGTGGTAGACCGCGTCCTTTGAAAGGGGCTAGTGAAGAATTTCGTGAGACGTTACGTCGCTTTGACCGACAAGCACTACATGCCACAATGTTACGCCTTTATCATCCTATTACCGGAATTGAAATGGAATGGCATGCACCGTTGCCTGATGATATGGTAGAACTTATTCGCGTACTAAAAGTGGACGCAGAACAGTTTAAAGATGAAATGGACTGGTAAATGACCTCATTGATTTATCCTGATTGGCCACAGCCTGACAATATTGGCGCATGTAGCACATTAAGAACTGGCGGTGTCAGTTTGCCACCTTATGACAGCCTTAATTTAGGGGCACATGTGGGCGATGATGCGCTATTGGTAGAACAAAATAGACGTATCATTTGTCAACAAGCTCAATTACCTGAAATGCCATTATGGTTAACACAGGTTCATGGTATTGAGGTGGTTAATTTGGATAATCAAGACAATCATACCGTTGAAGGCGATGCCCTTTACACCTCTAGTGCTAATAAGGTGTGCGCTATCATGACCGCAGATTGTTTACCTGTGTTATTTAGTACCCTTGATGGAACGGAAGTTGGCGCTGCCCATGGTGGATGGCGCGGGCTTTGCCAAGGTGTATTACAACAGACACTCGCTCAATTTAAAGCCTCTAATGAGAAGATTATGGCGTGGTTAGGGCCAGCAATAGGCCCTAATGCTTTTGAAGTAGGAGCAGAAGTCCGTCTCGCTTTTGTAGAAAAAAATATTGCCTTTGATAGCGCATTTATTTCCCACAATGGCAAATACTTAGCTAATATTTATATGTTAGCGAGAATAATTCTGCAGGAAAGTGGGGTAAATCAGATTTATGGTGGGGACTTTTGTACTGTTAGCGATAAATCACGCTTTTTCTCCTATCGACGTGAACATACTACCGGACGTATGGCCTCATTAATCTGGATCAAATAGACGCTCTCCAACGTTTATTCTTCCTTATCCCAAATATAGGCAAATATTTTTGCTCAAAATTGTCATTTTGAGCTTGAATATTGTCTAAATGACCTCATCTATTCTCCAGTGATAAATTTTAAATCGAATTTTACTTGGAGGTGTTATGCGTCTGGATAAATTAACCAATAAATTCCAGCAAGCTCTCGCAGACGCCCAGTCATTGGCACTTGGGAACGATAATCAATTTATAGAACCCATACATTTACTGAGTGCGTTATTTAATCAACAAGGTGGCTCTATTCGCCCACTATTAACATCCACAGGTGTTAATGCCTCACAATTTAATGAAAGAATTAATGATGCATTATCTCGATTACCAAAAGTGGAAGGTGCTGGTGGAGAAGTTCATCCTTCAAACGATTTAATTAAACATCTTAATTTATGCGATAAGTTAGCTCAGAAAAAAGGTGATGAATTTATTTCATCAGAACTTTTTCTTTTAGCTGCCATGGAAAGTGGTGGTCAGGTTGCTGACATGCTAAAAGCCGCCGGAGCTAACAAAGTCAGTTTAGAATTAGCCATTGAAAAAATACGTGGTGGAGAAACAGTGAACGATCAAAATGCAGAAGACCAACGTCAAGCATTGAAAAAATATACTGTTGATTTAACAGAACGAGCAGAACAAGGCAAGCTTGACCCCGTTATTGGACGTGATGAAGAAATAAGAAGAACAATCCAGGTATTACAACGTCGTACTAAAAATAACCCAGTATTAATTGGTGAGCCTGGTGTAGGTAAAACCGCGATTGTTGAAGGTTTAGCTCAACGGATCGTTAATGGAGAAGTTCCTGAAGGTTTAAAAAATAAACGTGTGCTTTCACTTGATATGGGATCTTTATTAGCAGGGGCTAAATATCGTGGTGAATTTGAAGAGCGTTTAAAAGCGGTATTAAATGATTTATCTAAACAGGAAGGTAGTGTCATTCTGTTTATTGATGAATTACATACTATGGTTGGTGCCGGTAAAGCTGATGGTGCGATGGATGCAGGGAACATGTTGAAACCTGCTTTGGCACGTGGCGAATTACACTGTGTCGGCGCCACTACATTAGATGAGTATCGCCAATACATTGAAAAAGATGCGGCTTTAGAGCGTCGTTTCCAAAAAGTTTATGTGGCGGAGCCTACGGTAGAAGATACCATCGCCATTTTGCGTGGTTTAAAAGAGCGTTATGAATTGCATCACCATGTACAAATTACGGATCCGGCGATTGTAGCAGCAGCTACTTTGTCTCATCGTTATATTTCTGATCGTATGTTGCCAGATAAAGCAATTGACTTAATCGATGAGGCTGGTGCAAGTCTACGTATGCAGATGGATTCAAAACCAGAAGCATTAGATAGACTGGATAGAAGAATTATTCAGCTAAAACTTGAACAGCAAGCACTGCAAAAAGAATCTGATGATGCAAGTAAGAAACGTTTAGCTATGTTAAATGAAGAACTTGCAGAAAAAGAGAAAGAGTATTCTAGCTTAGAAGAAGAGTGGAAAGCAGAAAAAGCAGAGCTTACTGGTACTCAGCATATAAAAGCAGAATTAGAGCAAGCGCGTATTGCACTAGAGCAGGCTCGTCGTAGTGGTGATTTGGCAAAAATGTCAGAGATCCAATATGGTCAAATTCCTACTTTAGAAAAACAACTTGCTGAAGCTAATAAAACTGAAGATAAGCATATGAAACTGTTACGTAACAAAGTAACAGATGCTGAAATCGCTGAAATCTTAGCACGTTGGACAGGTATCCCTGTGTCTAGAATGTTAGAAGGGGAGCGTGAAAAACTGTTAAGAATGGAACAGGAATTACATAGACGCGTTATCGGCCAAGATGAGGCGGTAAATGCAGTCTCTAACGCAATTCGTCGTAGCCGTGCTGGATTATCAGATCCAAATCGCCCAATTGGTTCGTTCTTATTCTTAGGGCCAACCGGGGTTGGTAAAACTGAATTGTGTAAAGCGCTCGCTGATTTCTTGTTTGATAGTGATGATGCGATGGTGCGTATCGATATGTCTGAGTTTATGGAGAAACACTCTGTTTCACGTTTAGTGGGGGCGCCTCCAGGATATGTGGGCTATGAAGAGGGTGGTTACCTAACAGAAGCTGTTCGTCGCCGTCCTTATTCTGTCATCTTATTAGATGAGGTAGAAAAAGCGCATCCTGATGTGTTTAATATTTTATTACAGGTATTAGACGATGGCCGCTTAACAGATGGACAAGGTAGAACCGTTGATTTCCGTAATACCGTAGTCATTATGACATCAAACTTAGGCTCGGATTTAATTCAAGAGCGCTTCGGTACTCTTGATTATCCGGCAATGAAAACTATTGTTATGGATGTTGTTGGTCACCACTTTAGACCTGAATTTATTAACCGTATTGATGAGGTAGTGGTATTCCATCCATTAGGTAAAGAGAATATTGCCGCTATTGCTCAAATTCAATTACGTCGTTTGTATCAGCGTTTAGAAGAGCGTGGTTATCACGTGACTATTACGGGAGCAGCATTAGAAAAACTGGGTGAAGTTGGATTCGACCCAATCTATGGTGCTCGTCCATTGAAACGTGCTATCCAGCAAGAGGTTGAAAACCCATTAGCGCAAGATATCTTGTCGGGTAAATTAGTTCCGGGTAAAGAAATTATCTTGGACTTAGATGACAATCAGATCATTGCAAAACAGTCATAAAGTATCTTTATATATAGTAATGATATATAGAAGATGTCATTAAATTGAAAAAGAGGCCTGAATAGGCCTCTTTTTTATGCCTGCAGTTTTGTGTTTTTAAAGGTAAATGAACAGAACAAAGAGAAGAGTACCTATTTGATCTGTTTTTTGAGCAATAAATGTTTATAAATAGCGCTAAAATCGATGCTCTGATTATTAAATATGCTGTTGAACATTTTTTTTCAAAAAACTATTGCCAGCCTCAGAAAACTCCCTATAATGCGTCCTCGTTGTCACGGCTCAGGGCGCTAAGCGAACCGGCTGAGAGAACAAAATAAAAAGTGAAAAGCCTGATGAATTAGCGCTTGACACTGAATGAGGAAGATGTAGAATGCACCTCCTCGCAACAACGCAGAAGACCGGAAACGGCAGCGACAGTTGCACTGCTCTTTAACAAATTATCAGACAATCTGTGTGGGCACTCGCAGAGACGATATCTTCTAAAAAATTAGATGTATCAAGTCTTGAAGAGTGACTAACAAGTTAATTCATATAATGAATAAGCTAAGTTTTCGATTTCTTTGAGCATCAAACACTTTTAATTGAAGAGTTTGATCATGGCTCAGATTGAACGCTGGCGGCAGGCCTAACACATGCAAGTCGAGCGGTAACAGGAGAAAGCTTGCTTTCTTGCTGACGAGCGGCGGACGGGTGAGTAATGTATGGGGATCTGCCCGATAGAGGGGGATAACTACTGGAAACGGTGGCTAATACCGCATAATGTCTACGGACCAAAGCAGGGGCTCTTCGGACCTTGCACTATCGGATGAACCCATATGGGATTAGCTAGTAGGTGGGGTAAAGGCTCACCTAGGCGACGATCTCTAGCTGGTCTGAGAGGATGATCAGCCACACTGGGACTGAGACACGGCCCAGACTCCTACGGGAGGCAGCAGTGGGGAATATTGCACAATGGGCGCAAGCCTGATGCAGCCATGCCGCGTGTATGAAGAAGGCCTTAGGGTTGTAAAGTACTTTCAGCGGGGAGGAAGGTGATAAGGTTAATACCCTTATCAATTGACGTTACCCGCAGAAGAAGCACCGGCTAACTCCGTGCCAGCAGCCGCGGTAATACGGAGGGTGCAAGCGTTAATCGGAATTACTGGGCGTAAAGCGCACGCAGGCGGTCAATTAAGTCAGATGTGAAAGCCCCGAGCTTAACTTGGGAATTGCATCTGAAACTGGTTGGCTAGAGTCTTGTAGAGGGGGGTAGAATTCCATGTGTAGCGGTGAAATGCGTAGAGATGTGGAGGAATACCGGTGGCGAAGGCGGCCCCCTGGACAAAGACTGACGCTCAGGTGCGAAAGCGTGGGGAGCAAACAGGATTAGATACCCTGGTAGTCCACGCTGTAAACGATGTCGATTTAGAGGTTGTGGTCTTGAACCGTGGCTTCTGGAGCTAACGCGTTAAATCGACCGCCTGGGGAGTACGGCCGCAAGGTTAAAACTCAAATGAATTGACGGGGGCCCGCACAAGCGGTGGAGCATGTGGTTTAATTCGATGCAACGCGAAGAACCTTACCTACTCTTGACATCCAGCGAATCCTTTAGAGATAGAGGAGTGCCTTCGGGAACGCTGAGACAGGTGCTGCATGGCTGTCGTCAGCTCGTGTTGTGAAATGTTGGGTTAAGTCCCGCAACGAGCGCAACCCTTATCCTTTGTTGCCAGCACGTAATGGTGGGAACTCAAAGGAGACTGCCGGTGATAAACCGGAGGAAGGTGGGGATGACGTCAAGTCATCATGGCCCTTACGAGTAGGGCTACACACGTGCTACAATGGCAGATACAAAGAGAAGCGACCTCGCGAGAGCAAGCGGAACTCATAAAGTCTGTCGTAGTCCGGATTGGAGTCTGCAACTCGACTCCATGAAGTCGGAATCGCTAGTAATCGTAGATCAGAATGCTACGGTGAATACGTTCCCGGGCCTTGTACACACCGCCCGTCACACCATGGGAGTGGGTTGCAAAAGAAGTAGGTAGCTTAACCTTCGGGAGGGCGCTTACCACTTTGTGATTCATGACTGGGGTGAAGTCGTAACAAGGTAACCGTAGGGGAACCTGCGGTTGGATCACCTCCTTACCTAAGAGATACGTGTTATGTG